>JBJOGU010000168.1:0-3994 GCA_046048075.1 Pseudomonadota bacterium | reverse complement strand
ATTTCAAAGAGTTCGGAGAGTAGGTGCCGAACCTCATGTGGTCTGCTCTCTCTCATCGAGGCGATGCCAAGCTTTTGTGCGAAGCGTGTTTCGAATCGCTCTGAAAAGGCCGCCTTGTAGGCATCGATGAGTTTCTCGTTAATCTCGGCCAGTTGGTGTTTGAGCCCATCGGCATCGGAATCGATGGCGTGGACCAAGGCAATGAGAAGCCGCTGGACATTCCACAGTCCCACCGTGGGCTGCTGATCAAAGGCATAGCGGCCCGCGTGGTCGCTGTGATTGCAGATATGGCCTGCCTCGAACTTCTCCATAAACCCAAAGGGTCCGTAGTCGATGGTGAGACCTAAGGCCGAGAAGTTATCCGTATTCATCACGCCGTGCATGAAACCCACTGCGGACCACTCCGCCATGAGTTCGGCAGTGGAGCGAGCGACATGCAACGCCATGGCCTCCACCTTGGCTGGCCAACCCGCGTCGCGATGCGGCGCGAGATTGGGCTCGATCGACATGAAGTGATCGATCAATTGCTGTAGCGATTGGATTTGTCCTTGGGTTGCAAAGTATTCGAAATGGCCAAATCGAAGGAAGCTTGGGGCGAGCCGACAGACCACAGCCGCTCGTTCAATCTGCTCTCGCATGACTGGAGTATCGGAGATCACTAGCGACAAGGCCCGTGTGGTGGGAATACCCAGGGCTGCCATGTGTTCCGAGCAGAGAAATTCACGAATCGAGGATCGTATGACCGCACGACCGTCCGCATGTCGGGCATAGGGCGTCATTCCCGCGCCCTTGAGCTGCAGCTCCCAGCCGCGGAGTAACCCGAGGTTGAGTGCCCGCCCGTCGCCAAGGCGCGGAACAAACACGCCGAATTGGTGGCCCGAATAGGCGGTCGCATAACTATCCGACCCTTCTACAACAGCGCTGCCTGCGAGAATGTCCGTCCAGTTCGGATTGTCAAGAAGATCTTGTGCATCAAGCCCCAACAGCGTCGAAGCATTGGAAGCAACAGCCGCAAGCCTCGGATTTGCAAGTGGGTCGGGATCGCAGCGGAAATGGAGTGGATGGTCCTGCGGATTGATTAGGCCCGCAAAGCCCGGCGCGAATGCGGTCTCGAGGCCCAACTGCCTGGGGGCAATGCGCTTGGCCGTTCCCGTAGCGGTGAATCGTGAGAGCGGTGGCAGAGGGAAGGGGGACTGCGCAATCATCAAGGCATCTTAATCTTGCTATGCTCGGCGCCCATGCAATCCCCTACGGACTATCAATTCACCCCTTTTGTCTCGCAATTGGGCGTCGAGATGGTGTCGCTCGATGCGACCCAGAGTTGCATCAAGCTGGTGCTCGAGGATCGACACCTGAATGGATTGGGATTCGCGCACGGCGGTCTGCTGATGACCCTTCTTGATGCCGCCATGGCCGCTGCAGCCCGAGTAAAGGATCCCGATGGCCAGGGCGTGATTACCATCGAGATGAAGACAAGCTTCATGCGGCCTGGAAGAGGTGTGCTCTACGCCAAGGGTTACTGCGATCATCACTCGAGCACCATGGCTTTCTGTCGAGGCGAGGTCGTGGATGAGTCCGAACGGCTGCTGTGTCAGGCCATGGGGACCTTTCGCCGGGTAAGGCCTCAGCTGAGCTTGGGTCGGGGCGGCGCAGTGACGTCCAAGGGCACTGAATAAGGCAGAGACAGCGCCAGCAGTGCCGGTCCTGCAAGAGTGCCGAGCTTGAGACCACCGGTCTTCCATGCTTCCAACTCGCACTCAATGAGCATCTCGACTCTCTCGGGATCCTCATTGCTGGAAGTGCTCCACTGAATCACCCGACCGCATGGCTCGTCGGGTTGGTTCGGTGACCAGATATCCGGAACGGAACTCCCTTCCAAGAGTTGCGGTAGGTGGGGCGATCGCATTTCGACCCTGAACATTCTGCGCTTAAGGCGCCCCAGGTAGTGGGTTCGCGCGACGACTTCTTGCCCGGGATAGCAGCCTTTGGTGAAACTCACCCCAGCGACCAGATCCAGGTTGATTGTCTGGGGAACGAACAATTCAGAACTGCTCTGCGAGACGTTGGGAACGCCAGCACCAATCTCGGAGAGCGACCAACTCTCTAGGCTCGTCATCGGGAGATCCGCAAGGCCCTTGGACGAGATCTTCTCCGGCGCTTCGGGTTGGGCGATGAAGAGGCCTCGGGCCTGGTCCTGACTGCTTTCGATGCAGACCAAGATCCCGGCGTCGAGGGCTTCTGCGTATCCTTGGGGCGGGGCGCTCTCGGGCCCGAGGACACCCAGAAGACCCACAGAGACCAGCGGCAACTCTTGGATGGTCACCTTCGAGCGAAGCACAAACATCTTCAGCCTCTTGATTGCGAAGTCGGCCCGCTCGCTGGGCAACAGAAGCCAGAAGGAGTCTGCCGTCCTTCGAATAAGCCGACCAACAAAAAAGAGACGACCCTTGGGTGAGCAGTAGCCGGTGAGATGATGACTCCCAGCGCCTCCCGCCGGATCGATCGGCGCCAGGGAGGCGACATCGTTGGTCAACTGTCCCTGAAGAAAGCCGAGTGCGTCAGACCCGCTGATCTCAAGGGCACGCAAGTCGAGCGCGGGGGTGCGGGAAGTCCAAGCCATGACCAGTAATATAGCGTTGGGTCAACGGTTGCCCTGGCGGTATCCCCTTGTTTGTTTGGAGTTTTGTTTGATTCGACGGCTGATCATCCTTGTGGCGGTGCTCATGGCAGGGGTCCTGCTGATTGGCGCTGGTGCGCTTTTTTGGCTGCTGCGCCCCCTGGTTCCGGCGAGCCCGCTGGGGTCGGTGGCTGTTCCCGCGGGCCTTGAGATTGTTGTGCCAAGGGGCACCGGTGCAACGGGGGTGGGGTTGCTTCTACGGGACGCAGGACTGGATGTGGACCCCCGAGCCTTTGCTTTAACTGCAAGGCTTTCCGGCCAGCACACTCGACTCAAGGCGGGCGTCTACCTGCTCAAGCCCGGTGACTCCCTTTGGCGCGTCATGCGCACGATATCCAGGGGCTTGGCACTGCAAGAGGCCGTCACCTTGATTGAGGGTTGGACTTTTCAGCAGGTACTCGCGGCCCTGCATGCCCACCCTGGTATTCGACGGGAGTTGAGTTCAGATCCTCTGTTGGCCGAGCGTGAGTTGATCAACCACCTTCGGGAACAAGGTGTCGTTCTCTCTCATGTCGAGGGATGGATATTCCCGGACACCTATCTCTTCGACCGCGCCAGTTCCGATCGAATGCTGCTTCTACGTTCGGTGCGACTTCAGGTTCGGGCGATCGAGGCCGCCTGGCAGACCCGCTCGGCCAACTCAACATTGAACTCTGCCGAGGAGCTTTTGGCCCTTGCCTCGATGGTGGAAAAAGAGACCCAGGTGGAAATGGACCGTCCCAAGGTCTCCGCGGTCTTCCACAACCGCCTGCGGATCGGCATGCCTTTGCAATCGGACCCCACCGTGATCTATGCGCTTGGCAACCGATTCGATGGCAATCTTCGAAGGGCGGATTTGAAGTTCAAGTCTCCCTTTAATACCTATGTGGTTCGAGGCCTACCCCCGCACCCCATCGCCAACCCGGGTCGCGCGGCCATCCTTGCGGCCGCGAATCCAGCAGTGACCAAGGACCTTTACTTTGTCGCCATGGGCGAGGGCCGCTCCTATTTCAGCCGAGAACTCTCTCGCCACAACCATGCGGTGAATTACTTTCAGCGCCGGATTGGATCTCCGCCGCCCCCTCAGGGGAGTGAGTAGCCCATGGGCAATCAAACGGGTCTCTTTGTCGTCTTCGAGGGCATGGATGGTTCGGGAAAGAGCACCCATATTGCGTATCTCCAGCGTTTATTAGAGGGGAAGGGTCGCACGGTTAGGCTGACCCGAGAGCCGGGCGGGAGTGAGTTTGCGGAGGTCATTCGGGAACAGGTGCTCTTTGCGCCAATGGGCCCTTGGACCGAGATGTTGGCGGTGGCGGCAGCCCGTCGGGACCACCTGGA
>JBJOGU010000167.1:0-2507 GCA_046048075.1 Pseudomonadota bacterium | reverse complement strand
TGCAGAGGGTCTCTGCAGCCACGCGCGACTGCGGATCTTGAGCAAAGATTGCGTCCAGAATGGCGTCTGAGATTTGGTCGGAGACCTTGTCGGGGTGGCCTTCAGAGACCGACTCGGATGTGAAAAGAAACTCGGCGGACATGTAGCGCTCCAATTAGCTGTTTGGCCTTGCGGCCGCTAGTCGCGCTACGGATTTCACATCCAAAACGCTTTAGCGGTATTTGATGAAACAATCGCCCCGCAAGTTGTCGATTAAATCGGCGATCTCCAAACTATAGCCTCGATGGTCAGACTATTCAAACTTCTCGCTCGCTTTCCGCTGCCCCTGTTGCGCGCCCTGGGCAGCTTGCTCGGCGTGTGGGTATGGTTGTCTTCAAAGCGATCACGAGGCCTGCTTCTCGGAAATCTCGCCAAGGCAAGAGCGTGGGCCAGGGACGAGGGTTGGCAATTGCCCAAGCGTCTCCGTCTGAGTGCAATCTCACGCGCAGGCTGGTTGGTTACAGAACTCCCCACCATCTGGGCCCGGCCAGCGCACTGGGAGAGAATAATGATTGTGGGCATCGAAAACATAGACTCGCTGCTTGCCCAAGGGCGTGGCTTGATTATTCTTACCCCACATCTGGGGGCCTTTGAACTCGGCCCGCGGCTTTTCGCCCGCCACCATCCGATTTCAATCATGTACCGCCCCGCCAGACATCCCCGCATGGAGGCGGTTTTGCGAGCGTTTCGCCCTTCGAGTCGGATAAAAACGGTACCGGCCAATGGCACTGGCGTTCGACACTTCGTTCGCACACTTCGCTCTGGTGGCGTCGTTGGCCTGCTGCCGGACCAGGTTCCTTCCGCCGGCGAAGGCGTCTGGGCGCCATTCTTTGGTAAACCGGCCTACACCATGACACTTCCACTTCGCTTGGCCCACATGACTGGCGCCCCAATCGTTTGGGCCTTGGTTAAGCGCGTGCCTGGCAACTGGTCGATGTCAATGCATGGGTGGCAGCCTGGGATGGACCCCTCTCAGGCCATCGCTGCAGAGGATTGGGTCTCGGCCGCCGGGCTAATGAACCAGCAGGTCGAGGCGTTGGTAATGCTGGCGCCGCAGGACTACTTGTGGACATACAACCGCTATCGGATGCCCAGGCCAGCTGAAACCTTCATGGACAAACCGGCCAATCATCGCGGGGCCTTCTAGGAATGATGTTGAACATTGGACTTCGCTTGGTCGTTTCGGTTTTTGCGGTTCTCTCTTACCTTCCACTTTCAAGTCGGCGGGATCTTGCCAGGCTGCTTGGGGCAATAGTCTGGCTTATTGCTTCGAGACGTCGTCAGATTGCCATAACCAATCTTCGACTTGCGTTTCCCGAGTGGGACGAACAGCAGGTGAAGCAGACCGCTCAGGCCCATTTTTTTTGTTATGCGCGGGCGTTTCTCGATCGATTCGTGATTTGGCGGGCCAGCGCACTGCAGTGCCGAGAGATGGTTGCCCTCGAGGGCCGAGAGAATCTCTCCCCGCCTGGCGGTGGACCCTTAATCATTCTGGCCCCGCATTTTTTGGGTTTGGATGTCGGCGGGGTCCGGATTCAACTTGAGGCCCAGATCGTCTCGATGTACTCGAGGCAAATGAATTCTTTTCTCGACAACTTGGTTCTCTCGGGAAGGGCACGCTTCAATGACCCAATACTTATTCAGAGGAACGAGGGGATGCTTCGTCTTGCCAAGCTGGTGAAAAAGGGCATCCCAGCCTATTTCCTGCCCGATATGGATTTGGGGTCAAGAGATGCGGTCTTCGCAGATTTCATGGGCCAGAAGGCGGCCACTGTGACGAGCTTGGTTCGGCTCGCCCAACTCACACAGGCCACCGTGGTCCCGATGGTCACTTGGATGGAAGAGACAGGTTATCGCGCAAGGCTCTACCCCGGATGGAGGCATCCTAAAGATGAGGACTTGTTGGTCGGGGTTCAACGCATGAATGATTTCATCGCCGAGCGTGTTCGGGAGGCCCCCGAGCAGTACCTCTGGACCCATCGGCGCTTCAAGACCCGCCCGCCTGGCGAACCCTCCGTCTACCAATAGATAATTCCGTCATGCGCGTTCCGTTTACCAAGATGCACGGCGCCGGCAATGACTTTGTCGTGATTGATGCGCGAGACGGCTTCTACGCCGATTTCTGGTCAGTGGATCGGATTCGGCATCTCGCCAGCCGACACCTGGGTGTGGGGGCCGACCAGGTCTTGCTCGTTGAGAAGCCCAGATCCATCGACGGCGCGAAAGCACGGGCCGAGGATGCCGAGTTTCTCTATCGAATCTTCAACGCCGATGGCCATGAGGTGGAGCAATGCGGCAATGGTGCAAGGTGTTTTGCGCGATTCGTTCTTGACCGTGGGCTCGCCCAGGGGCCGGGCATTCGGGTTCAGACCCGAGCGGGGCTTATCGAGCCAGTGCGCCTTGCCAATAACAACATTCGCGTGGACATGGGCAGGCCACGTCTCGATGCGGCAGCCTTGCCGTTTGAG
>JBJOGU010000166.1:0-2993 GCA_046048075.1 Pseudomonadota bacterium | reverse complement strand
ATGGCCACCCGACTCGGTCTCAAGCCGGAGATGATGCAGGGCAGTTGGCGCGAAGGTGTGCGCGCCGACATGATTGCCGAGCGCCTCAAAAAGGATTCACAGCACGCGATCAAGGCCGTCTGCGTGGTCCACAACGAGACCTCCACTGGAATCACCTCGGACATTGCCGCAGTGCGCAAGGCCATCGATTCGGCCAAGCACCCGGCACTTCTTCTGGTTGACACCATCTCCGCCCTGGGTAGCGTGGAGTTCAAGTTCGACGAGTGGGGCGTGGATGTCGCAGTGGCCAGTTCGCAGAAGGGCCTGATGATGCCCCCTGGAATGGGACTCAATGCGGTGAGTCAAAAGGCGCTTGAGGTCAGCAAGACCGCCAAGATGCCTCGCGCTTTTTGGGCATGGGATGACATCCTTGAGGCCAACAAGAAGGGCTTCTGGCCCAGCACCCCGAATACGAATCTGATCTACGGTCTGGCCGAAGCCATTGATATGTTCAACGAGGAAGGACTCGATCGGGTCTTTGCTCGTCACAAGCGCCACTCGGCTGCGACACGCGCCTGCGTGGAGGCCTGGGGCCTCGAGATCGTCTGCCAGAACCCGGCTGAACACAGTCCCGTGCTGACTGCCGTGATGATGCCCGAGGGCGCTGGTGATATGAAACACGATGCCGATGCCTTCCGAGCAATAGCGCTTGAGAAATTCAACATCTCTCTCGGAATGGGCTTGTCGAAGCTGGCCGGGAAGGTCTTTCGCATCGGCCACCTTGGCGACTTCAATGACCTCAGCCTCGTCGGCGCATTGTCCGGGGTTGAGATGGCCCTCGGCTTGGCGGGCGTGCCCCACAAGGCAGGCGGTGTTCAGGCAGCCATGCAGTCGCTCGCCCGATCTGCTTAACGCCCAATAGAGCGCTGGAGTTCCCAGCCCGGAGGCACCTCCGAATGAGAGGTCTGCAGAAGACTCAGGCCGAGGGTTGTATGTTCAAGCGAGGACCCTTCCCTGTGAGGCTGCACGCATCTGATCACGGATGCGCATGACCTTGTCGGGGTAGCCGCTCACACCCGTTGGTCCAACGCCCACATAGGCGAGCAAGGCAGACTCGATGGTCTTGAAGCGGTCGAGGTACTCACGAATGATCCCAGAGCCGACCTGAATGTTGGCCCAGGGGTTGAGCGCCGCGCCCAAACCACCGTGCTGAGCAAACCGTTCTTTGTGGTATTCCGGGATGACCTGCATGAGCCCTTTGGCGCCCGCCTTGCTCTCGGCAAGCGGGTTGAAGGCCGACTCCACCGAAATGACCGCAAGGATTAGATAGGGATCGAGTCGGAAGATGGCCGCGCTCTCGAATGCGACCGAGACAATCTGCTCGACCGCGGGCAGAGAGACCCGGTGTTTTCGGGCGATCCAGCGAGCCGTGCGGGCCTGCTCGACGGTGAGATTTGTGGCCCTGGCATGAAAGACCGAATTGGCGGGTTCGGCCGACAATGCCCCGATAAATGTGGCGCCCCAACCGATTAGCCTTGCCCGACCCGCCTCAGTGAGGACCGTGGAAAGCGCGAGCACCAAAAGCACAACCGCTGTCATGCCCCTTCGGTAGAGCAGTTCCCGATTGAACACAGGTGCAGTCAGAGATGGTTTCACGTTCATAGGTCTTCGACTCTCAGCGGCCTACAGGGTTTCGACTATCCACTTCACGAGGGAGTCCAAGGACGGGGCCGCCTCGACCGCGCGGGGGTGGTTGATGATCGCTGAAAAAGCGACCCAGTGGCCGGATTGACTGAGAATATATCCAGAGTAAGCCCTAACACCTTCTAGGCTTCCCGTCTTGATCCAGGCGCGGCCCGCGACCGACCCATCCTTCAGCCGGCGCCGTATGGTCCCCTCGACACCTGCGGCCGGCAGGGTGCCAATCCATTCCATTGCCTGGGGGGCCAGCATCGCATCGACGAGGAGTTCGGTAAGGCTTCTTGGAGAGATTCGCTCGTGCCGACTCAGGCCCGACCCGTTGTCCATCACCAGTTCTGAGAAGCTCAGCCCGCGCTCGGCCAGCCATGATCGGACTCGCTTCTCGGCATCGTCTCGGCTTCCCGGCCCACCGGTCTCTGCAGACAGATTCAGGAAGACGGTCCTCGCCATCGGATTGTTTGAGAGCTTATTGATATCGGAGAGGACATCGATAAGGGGTCGAGGCGAAACCCAGTCCACGAGTGGTTCCGCGTTGCTTGGCGTCTTGCCTTCGCGGGCCTTGCCTCGAAAGACCCCGCCCGCGTTTTTCCAACTCGCTGCAAAAAGCCTTTGCGCATACTGCAGGTGGCTATAAACACTGATGTAGTTCTCTTGCCATGCGCATTTGCGACCCATACGGCCACTTACGTCAATGAGGTTTGCGCGTTGAATCCACTCCAGGGTATTGACGCCGCATCCCCCATTGACCAGACGAATCGCGGTATTGACTCTCAGGCCATGAAGCTTGGGCATGGTCTCGACAACGACACGGCCCCGATCTGGACGGAGGCCCACTCGCACTGACTTGAAATTGAACATGGCTGCATGGGGTTCCACGTTGTAAGGCTTGTAGCCACGCCCGTCGAAGGCATTGGGATCCCCGGGAGATTCGGCGAAGCGACTCCCATCGAGAACGAAGTCACCTTCGATGACGCGAATGCCCTTGGCCCTGAGTTGGTCAACGATCTGCTCGATGTCTTCAAGCACCAACTTGGGATCGCCCCCACCTTGTATGTAGATGGGGCCCTTGAGCACACCAGCCCGAATTCGACCCGTTGTCGAGACGCGGGTACGAGACCGGTAGTCGAGACCCAGAATCGACCAGGCCGCCCGAGTGGTCAAAAGTTTGATGGTCGAGGCTGGGTTCATCGGCTGTCGCGCCCGATGTTCGAGCCAGGTGGGTGGCCCCCGTAATTCCCCTGATTTAAGAACCGCAATCGATATTCCAACGGCATCGGCCGGGACCCCGCGGGACTCGAAAAACTGCAGGGGTA
>JBJOGU010000165.1:0-4443 GCA_046048075.1 Pseudomonadota bacterium | reverse complement strand
TCAACCTGGATCACTCTCAAAGGTGCCCTGGAGGCCCGAAGCAACGCCGGTATGGAGTCAACCATCGACTGGGCCTTTCTTCGAAAGGCACTTCGAATCATGATCATTCCCAAGCTCATCGGCGTGATTGGTCTGTTGACCATCTCAGGTCAAGTGATGAGCGTGGTCATCTTCTGCATTATTTCTGCCTACGCAGTGGGCTACATTATGAATCGACCCATCCAAAGCAAGAGCCCCTGGGTGGATCGAGCACTACTCGCGACTGGCGGCTATGTGAGTGGGGCATCTCTAACGGGTGCGCCACTCATTATTCCCGTCTTCGCCAACCATGTCGCAAAACATCAACTCAGGAATACGCTTTTTGTTCTCTGGTTCATCTTGGTCGTCATCAAGATGGCCTCCTTCCTGGTAGCAGGGGTCGACCTCCAACTCGAGCACCAAGTATGGCTCTTCCCCTGCGCACTCCTTGGTCACCTTGCCGGCGACCGACTTCACTCCCGATTGGTCAGGGCCGAGACCCCGACCTTTTTTCGAGTCCTTGGATTCGTACTCCTGCTAACGGGTGCAATCGGCATAGGCAAGGCGTTCCTGTCCTAGCAAGTGTTAACATTCGGCTGATCTTATGAAGACTGCCTTGCGCATCTCCATTCCTGCCCACCTGATTTTGCTGTTGGCCCTGCCCAATGCAGGGTTCCTCGCCTCTCCCGCGGTCGCCTCCACCACGGTCGCTTCCTCTGCCGTCGGTACAGATGTGCTCGCACTCTCTCGTCAAGGCAAGCTCAACGAAGCGCGATCGGTTCTTGAGAATCGATTGAAATCCGCCCCCGACGATCTCCAGGCTGCAAACGACCTTGCGGTATTCCTCGCAGCGCTGGGCGATCTGGAATCCTCTCGTCGAACCCTTGAATCGGCCTTGCTAGCCAACCCGCAATCCGCGGCGGCTTTTAAGAATCTTCGCGAGGTCGCCAGTCAGCAGTTTGCAGAGAACTACTCCAAGGCGATTGGTAAGGCCGCCCCCCGAAAGGAAGTGAGTCTGGCTTCCGCAGGCCTCGATCCAAGCAGCGTCAAGCGTGCCGTTGATGAGGGTCGAGCGGTTTTGGCTGCCGCAGAGGCTGCTCGGAAGGAAGCCCTGGCGCGTGAAGAGGCCGAGGCGCGTGCCCGCGCAGCGGCTCTGGCCAAGGCCTCTGCCGACAAGGAGGGCAAGTCCATCGAGCCGCTTCTTCGCGCCTGGGGCAAGGCATGGGAGAACAAGGACTTCGATCGCTACGCCAGTTTCTACAGTGCGAGCTTTGGTATTCCCTCTCACCCCACGCTTAAGTCCTGGCTGGACTTCAGAAGGCCTCGCATCCTCGGAAAGAAGCAAATCGTCTTGGAACTCTCTAATATTTCAGTAACGAGAAAGTCCGATTCCACTGCAGAGGTTCGATTCGACCAACGCTATGAGTCGGGGAGTCTGAAGGTGAGAAGTCGCAAGACGCAAATCTGGGTTTCAGAGGGTGGTTCATGGAAGATTCAAGCGGAGCAAAATTAGGTCGGCTCTCTAAAGGGGCACTGATTGCAGCGCTGTCTTGCGTTGCTTCTTTGTCACTGGCCCGCTCGCCCGACCCCTACCTGGAACAGGCGGTGAAACTCGCTGCCGAAGGGGACGCCCAACAAGTGGCCGAGCAAGCCCGGCAGGCGGCCACCATCGAGCCAAAGTCGCGGTTGGCGCATTGGCTAAAGGCGCAGTCGCTGCTGAGTCTCACCGGGCAATCCATGACCATCCGCGCCGCCGACCACGACCTTCTCTCGGAGGCCAGAGCCAGGTCATTCAGCCGCCCCCCCGACACACTGCCCAGTAGTCTTGTTTACATCTCCCCTTCCGCCGCCATCGGCCAGCACATTCTCGTTGCCGACTTGGCAGTCTCCAGAATTTATGTATTTCGCAACGAGCCCGGTGCCCCACGCCTTGTTGATGAGTTCTACACCACGCTCGGCCTATCGGGGGCGCCCAAGCGAGTCGAGGGAGATCGCAAGACGCCCATCGGTGCCTATCGACTCCTCAAAGAAATTCGTGATCCCCGTGCAGACGGCTTTCTGGGTCACCTCGCCATGACACTCGACTACCCCAATGCCGAGGATCGCCAGTCCAAGCGAACCGGCAGTGGCATATGGATTCACGGTGTCCCCGACGACGTTCATGTGAGGCCACCGAAGGCATCGGATGGATGCCTTGCAGTGGCCAATGCAGACATTGACCGTCTCAAGGCCTATGTCGAATACGGCAAGACCCACGTGGTCATCGTCCCGGAGATGGAATGGATTGCCACCCGGGATTGGGAGCGCCGCTCGTCCCGCGCCAAGCGTTTCTTCGACGCCTCCGCCAGCGGCACGCTTGCCGTTTTTGAGATTGGGCAGAACCGGCCCATGGTCAGTATTCATTCGAGGGAGCAGAGGGCCGAGCGTCTCTACTGGCCCAAGTCGGCGATCGCCACAGCCCTGGAGTCCGGTCGAAGTGAGCCCCTTCTGAGAGAGCGCCTGTGAGTGATTCCGCCGGCCTTCGCATCTCTCGCAGAGGCGGCTGGTGGTTGGTGGCGGTCTCGGCATTGGGAATTGCTGGTGGTCTCTACAGGGTGATGCATGATCCAGCCGCTCCTGAAGTCGCACCTGTAGCAGCCTTGAACCCAGCGCCGGAGCGATCAGCCGTTGGGGTAGCAATCCCTCCGATTCCCAAGGCGAGTGGAATCGATGCCGGCCCCGCCCGAGATAGCGATACGAGCCGGCCATTGGCGGGAATACCCGTGGCTCCTCCTTCCCCTCCGGGTCGCACCAACGCGTTGGGTACTGCCCCGGTCATCGCGCCGCCACCAGTGGTGACGGCCACGGCGGTGCCCGCCCAGGCATCCGGTCAGGGCAGCAAGGCCACGGCGCAGGTTGAGGGCAAAACCTCTTCCCCCTCGGGCCCCGCCAGTTCCGGGGTCATCTCAAACAGAGAGGTGGAGCAGGCCACCGAGGAGTGGCGAAAGGCCTGGTCCGCCAGGCAACTGGACGCCTACCTCGCCTACTACGGAAGTTCCTTCCCCAACCGCGCCTCATTCATTCGCCGCAAGACCAGCATCATTCAGGCCGCCGCAAGCATTGAGGTTTCCATCGACAACCTCAAGGTCTCCGTAAACGGAAGAGAGGCAAGGGCAGAGTTTCGGCAGTCCTATCGCTCAGATAAATTTCAAAGCGTCGACCAGAAGGAATTGGTCTGGGTCCGTGAAAACGGCCGCCTGGTCATCGTTGCCGAAAACAGTCGCGACTGAGGCCTTCAAGCCCAATGCCGACCTAGGGTAATTGCGGGGTCGCCGTCCTGCCTATGGCTCTCCCCTTTGCCTACACTTAAGCGTTTGATCAACAAGGAGTCCACCGAAATGAGCAAGAATTCAATTCACCCAATCGCCCGCCGCACTGTTCTTCAGGGCATGGGTTTGGCTGCACTGGTTGCCCTCTCTCCGGTTGCTGCACAGAGCAATTTCCCCGACAAGCCTGTCACCATGGTGGTGCCATTCTCGGCGGGTGGTCCGACCGACACCGTGGCCAGGTCCCTGGCCCAGGCCATGGAGAAGAGCCTTGGGCAACCCGTGGTTGTCGAGAACAAGCCCAGTGCCGGTGGAATTGTGGCTCCCGCCGAGATTGCTCGCTCGAAGCCCGACGGCTACCGAATTCTTATTCACCACATTGGCATGTCCACAGCGCCCGCCCTCTATCGGAAGCTCTCCTACAAGCCTCTCGAGGACTTCGAGCACCTGGGCCTTGTCAACGGCGTGCCCATGACACTCATTGCCCGACCCGACTTTCCCGCCAGCAATATGGCCGAGCTCATGACCTATGTGAAGGCCAACGCCAAGAAAATCAACCTGGCCAATGCTGGCCTGGGCGCCGCATCCCACCTCTGCGGCCTCATGTTCCAGTCTGCCATCAACATGCAACTCACCACGGTGCAATACAAGGGCACCGGCCCCGCCATGACCGACCTTATCGGCGGCCAGACGGACATCATGTGTGACCAGACCACGAACACGACCAATCAAATCAAGGGTGGCCGGGTGAAGGCCTATGCAATCACTACGCCCAAGCGTCTGGACACTTTGAAGGATGTGCCCACCGCGGCAGAGGGCGGGCTCAAAGGATTTGAGTTCACCGTATGGCACGGCCTCTATGCGCCCAAGGGCACGCCGGCCGACATCACAGGCAAGCTCAATGCGTCCCTTCGTGCTGCCTTGAAGGACGAGGGTTTTCGCAAGCGGATGGCCGAACTCGGGGCTGAGAATTTCCCAGAGAACCAGCAGAGCCCGGCGGAGCACCGCAAGCTTCTGTCCAGTGAGATTGCTCGTTGGGGCAAGCTGATTGCCGCAGCAGGGCAGTTCGCTGACTAGCAGAGGCAGTGAGACGGGCCACTCGATTCGCTCAGCGGTGGCC
>JBJOGU010000164.1:0-2870 GCA_046048075.1 Pseudomonadota bacterium | reverse complement strand
TGTCCTGATCAATAACGCCGGAATTCAGCATGTCGCCCCCATCGATGAATTCCCCGAAGACCGCTGGGACAGTGTGATCGCAATCAATCTCTCCGCCTGCTTTCACACAATACGTCATGCGCTGCCGGGCATGCGCAAACGTGGTTGGGGACGAATTATTAATGTTGCATCGGTCCACGGTCTGGTGGCCTCGCCAAACAAATCGGCCTATGTCGCCGCCAAGCATGGAGTCATCGGACTCACCAAGACGGTGGCCCTGGAGACTGCTCAGACGGCCATCACCTGCAATGCCATCTGCCCTGGATGGGTGCTCACGCCCTTGGTTCAACGCCAGGTAGACGCAAGAGCGGCCCAACACCATTTGAACGAGACCGCCGCAAGGCAACAACTCCTATCGGAGAAGCAGCCCTCAGGGGAGTTTGTGAGCCCAGAGCAGTTGGGCGCACTGGCACTTTTCCTATGCAGCCCGGCAGGTGATCAGATTCGAGGCGCGGCATGGAATGTCGACGGCGGATGGCTTGCACAATAGTCAAATGCAGCCACTCTAATCGCCCGCATGGCGTGGCCGATGCCAGAACCGATTCCCATCCACAACACGCTCAATCTGCCAACCCGATCCCTTGGGCACAAGGCGCAACCCACCGGATAGGTCTGTGCGCTCGATTGGAATGCCGAGATCGCGGTGCCGACTCAGGACCTCGGCATGGGGATGGCCAAAGCGGTTGCGATAGCCGGCCTGCGCAATGGAAAGGCCCGGACTTGTATGCCGCAGCCACTCGGCACTCGATGAGGTGCGACTGCCATGGTGGGACATCAGCACCACCGTCGATCCGGTCACCGTCGATCCATTCAGTGCGGCCTCGGACCCTCCCCCAAGCCAAGGTGTTCGAGCAATCACGTCGCGCTCCTGGGCCGCGGGAAGGTCGCCTGCAAGAATAAGCCGTCGGCCACTGGCATCGATCGCCTCGAGAACACAAGAGTCCTCATTTCGGCCGATGTGCCTCGTTGGAGGAGGCGAATCCGGAAAGGGGTGAGCAACGCGAAACCAGACGCCATTCCAAACCCAATGCATGGGAGCGACACACCGCATATGGGCCACCTCTTGGCTGGAATGACCCAGATGGGCACGCCATTGCTCTTCGCTCAACGATGAGAGCACCCAGTCGGGATTCATTCGCGGAATCAAAACATCCAAGCCAGAGCTGTGATCCACGTCGGCATGTGTGGCCACCAAGCCATGGAGTTTTCCAATCCCCAATGCCACCAGTTGAGGGAGAATGACGCGTTGCACGGCATTGGACTCTCCGAATGGAGGGCCGGTATCCACCAGCAATCGATGGTCCCGCGTCTCTATGAGCATTGCGCTCCCCTGCCCCACGTCGAATACATGCAGGCGCATCTCACCCTCTGGAACTGGCGATGCACCGCCGATCAAAAGGGCCAGAAGACCCACCCATCCAAAGTGGCGCCATCGGGGCAATGAAGCCTGCAAGGCCACCACAACCCCGAGAATGGCAACCACTGCCGCCCAAGCAGGGGGCGCATGCCAGCCGATCGATGCCCACTCGAAGCCTGCCATCCACTCTAAGACTTGGTGCAGTGACCCGAACACCGCATCGGCCATCGCCAAAGGCCAACCCATAGAGAGGAGTGCCAGCGCTGAACCCAGCATCGCCAGGGGTGTCACAAGGAATGTCACCACAGGAATGGCCACTGCATTGGCCAACGGGCCAACCAGCGACAACTGTTGAAAGAAGACGATGGTGAGTGGCGCCACGCCGATTGAAATCGCCAACTGCGCGCGACTCGCACCCCACAGACCAACGCGCGCGCGCTCAAGAACGCTGCGGCCATCCATCAACCCAATGGCAGCCGACGGGCTCAATGGGTTCAATGGGTTCAATGGCTTCGATGGACCTTGAGGCTTGGACGGAGTCTTCTGCTCGCTGGGCTGGCCAAACAAAATCGCCACTGCAAAAAACGAGAGCCAGAAGCCCGGGGCGAGGGGCGCTGATGGGTCCCAGAAGAGAATCGCAATGAGCGTCGCGCCAATAATTGACCATGAAGAAATCGATCGGCCGGCAATGGTCATGGCTGCAGCAACAGTCACCATAATTGCCGTGCGTTGCGCGGGTAGGTTAAAGCCTGCCATAAGCGCATAAGCGAAGGCGGCAAGAGCCGCTGCAATGGCCCCTGCAATCGGGCTTGGAATATGCAAGGCCAGGTAGAAGGGCGGCCGGCTCAGCCCAGACCAGAGCAGCGTTGTGAACCAGCGCGCCATCACCGCGAACATGGTGACATGCATGCCAGATATCGACATCAGGTGCGAGACCCCTGTCACCGAAAAAAGCACCCAATCCTCACTGGAGATCGCGCGCTGATCGCCGACCACCAGGCCCGACATCACGCCCCAGTGAGACTCTTCAGGCATCACAGACTCAATGGCAGTCCGAATTCGGTGGCGAAACCGATCGACCGATATTGGAAAAGAGGTGTCCACATCGACCAACACGGGTGGGTTTCGGCTGCTCCCTCGAATCGTTGCCGATAGCACAACCCCCCGCTGAAAGGCCCATGTCTCGAAGTCAAAACCATGGAAATTGCGTGTTCCCGCCGGGCTTCGTAGCCGGGCATTCCCTTCCCAGACCTGCCCCGGAATCAGCTCGGTCGGCCCAAAGGCTTCAAGGGGCCAGACCACCATGGCACGAAATGAGCGACCCCCTTGGGTGATGTCTTGCTCTACTAATGAGACATCGGCCTCAAATCGCCACGCCTCGAAGGAACCTTGTGCAAGTTGCGGCAAATCCCGCACCACGAAGCGCACTCGCTGATTGGTCTCTTCAAGGGCTGCTGGAAGACGAGCCTCCATG
>JBJOGU010000163.1:0-7049 GCA_046048075.1 Pseudomonadota bacterium | reverse complement strand
ATGATCAAGCCGAGGAAGACGAACCAATACGCGGAGAGCCCGAAGAAGAAGAGGAACCCATCGGCCAGTGCCGCCCCCACGCGACCAAGCCAATTGCCAGACTCGGGCACAGACGAGTTCTGAAACCAGCCTGGATCGGCGGGCGTGAAACTCATCAGGCTCAATCCCAACATGAGGGCGGCCAGAAGCCAGGCCACCCAGACGAAGTCGGCAAAAGGGGTTTCCGTGGCAGCCGCCATAGGACCCGAGCGCCCATTGCGGCGGGCGGGTGCGGCCATTCGGCGACGGGGTTTATCTGTCAGCAAGGGCATGGAAGGCGATACGAGGACATGCGTTCCTATAATTGTCCTAGATTCACAAAGAAAAGGCTTTTTTATGTCCCAGCATCAACGTTTACTCATTCTTGGCTCCGGTCCGGCGGGCTATACAGCCGCTATTTATGCAGCTCGCGCCAATCTCAAGCCAGTCCTTATCACCGGACTGTCGCAAGGCGGACAACTCATGACCACCACGGAAGTCGAGAACTGGCCCGCCGATGCCGAGGGGGTTCAGGGGCCCGAGCTAATGAATCGGTTTCTTGCACACGCCGAGCGGTTCGAGACCCAAATCGTCTTCGATCACATTCACACAGCCAAGCTCGACGAGAAGCCCATTCGGCTGGTGGGCGACGCAGGAGAGTACACCTGCGATGCGCTGATCATTGCCACAGGTGCCTCGGCCATGTACCTTGGCCTGCCCTCTGAAGAGACCTTCATGGGCCGTGGAGTCTCGGCCTGTGCAACATGCGACGGCTTTTTCTACAAAGGCCAGGACGTCTGCGTGGTGGGGGGTGGCAACTCCGCCGTGGAAGAGGCGCTCTACCTGAGCAACATCGCAAAGTCCGTAACCGTGATCCATCGCCGAGACAAATTTCGCGCAGAGCCCATCTTGATTGACCGGCTCATGGCAAAGGTGGCCGATGGCAATGTGCGCCTGGAACTCAATAGCCAACTCCATGAGGTATTGGGGGACAACACTGGGGTGACTGGCGTGAGGATTCGAGCCAACACGGGCGAGACCAAAGACATAGCCCTGCAAGGCGTTTTTGTGGCCATTGGCCATCGGCCCAACACCGAGCTCTTCGAAGGCCAGCTCGACATGAATAACGGCTACATCAAGACCCGCACTGGGCTTGAGGGCAACGCCACGGCCACCAACATTGCCGGTGTGTTCGCAGCCGGTGATGTGCAAGACCATATTTATCGACAAGCCATTACCAGCGCTGGCACCGGCTGCATGGCCGCACTCGATGCGCAGCGATACCTTGAGAGTCTCGAAGGCTAAACGCCTCGCAGAGGCCGCCTCGCCCGGTATTAGCGACGACGACCGCGCCCTCTTCCAGGCGGCCGTGGCCGATGCGGTTCGGGTGGAAGACTCGCGCCATCCGCTGGCGCAAGGCAAGCGGCCCAAGCCCGCACCCCTGCCGCGGCAACGCATGGCCGATGAGGCCTGCGCCCTCAGGGAGAGCCAACTCTCTGACATGACACCCGACTCCTTGCTCGATACCGATGAGAATCTCTCTTTCGCGCGTACAGGAATCTCGAGTGACACCCTGCGCAAACTACGTCGGGGCCATTGGTCTGTGCAAGCAGAGCTCGATCTGCATGGCATGCGAAGCGATGAGGCCCGAGAAGCCGTTGCAGACTTCATCCGACGCTGCCACCAAAGCGATCGCCGTTGCCTGCGAGTGATTCATGGCAAAGGACTGGGCTCGGTGGGGCGTGAGCCGGTTCTTAAATCAAAGGTTCGGGCCTGGATGATGCAAAAGAACGAAGTGCTCGCCTTCTGCCAAGCACCCGGCCATGCAGGCGGCTCAGGCGCGCTTCTGGTCTTGCTGCGGGCCTATCGGGGTCCGTTACAGAGTGAGAGGGGCAGCGGCGTTTAGGGCCGAGCTATACCGCCTCGTCGCCGGTCTCGCCGGTGCGAATTCGAATCACCTGCTCCATCGACTGAACGAAAATCTTTCCGTCGCCGATGCGGCCAGTCCGTGCAGCCTGAACAATCGCCTCGACCGCCCGCTCGGCGAGATCGTCTCGCACCACCGCCTCGACGCGAATCTTCGGAAGAAAGTCGACCACGTATTCCGCTCCCCGATAGACCTCGGTATGGCCCTTCTGACGGCCAAAGCCTTTGACGTCGGTGACAGTCAGGCCATTGACGCCAAGGTCACCGAGTGCCTCGCGGACCTCGTCGAGCTTGAAGGGCTTAATGATTGCGGTGATGAGTTTCATTGGAAAAACTCCTTTGAAGTGAACCGATTGGTCAGGGGGAATCGCCAGTCGCGACCGAATGCCCGCGTGCTGATACGCGGACCCGGTGCCGCCTGACGGCGCTTGTATTCACTGGATCGAACCAGGCGAATCACCTGGGAGAGCACTTCCTTGGAATAGCCCGCCTCGAGCAACTCCGCCACAGAGGCGCCCTGCTCGATAAACCGCGCCAGTATCTCATCGAGAAGGTCGTATGGGGGAAGTGAATCTTGATCGGTCTGATCGGGACGCAACTCCGCACTCGGGGGGCGAGTGATGATTCGCTCTGGGATAACCTGCTCGCCATTGACACCAAGCCCCATCTGATTGCGCAGCCGGGCCAATGCATAGACCTGGTTCTTGAGAAGGTCCTTGATGACGGCATAGCCACCGACCATATCGCCATAGAGGGTGCAGTAGCCCACAGCCACCTCGGACTTGTTGCCGGTGGTGAGCACGAGCCGGCCCGTTTTGTTTGAGAGCGCCATGAGCAACACGCCACGAATGCGCGACTGGAGATTCTCCTCGGTGGTGTCCTCTGGCAGACCGGCAAACATGGGTGCAAGGCCCGATGAAAAAGACTTCACGATGGGGTCGATTTCTATCTGGTGGAGCCGGACACCAAGGGCCTTGGCGCAGGCGGCCGCATCATCAAGGCTGATCTGGGCCGTGTACTGAGAGGGCATCATAACTGCGGTGACCTGCTCAGGGCCCAGGGCATCAACAGCAATGGCCAGGGTGAGCGCGGAATCGATTCCACCAGAGAGCCCGACAATGCCGCCCTTGAAGCCGTTCTTTCGGATGTAATCGCCCGTGCCCAAGACCAGCGCGTGGTAGGCCTGCTCTTGGGCATTGAGGGTCGCAGCAAGCGCTGCAGGCTGGGGCTGCCCGTTGGCATCGAACGCCACCAAGAGCCCGTCTTCTTCAAAGCGTTTGGCCCGAGCAATGATCTCGCCCTTGGCATTGGTAACAAAACTATCGCCATCGAAGATGAGCTCATCTTGACCGCCTACCAAGTTGCACATAAAGGCGGGCACCGAATGTCGGGCAATGTTCTGTGTAACCACCGCCAGGCGCTCGACCTGCTTGTCCATGTGAAACGGCGAGGCATTGAGCACCAGAAGGGCCTGGGCCCCTTCGGCCTTGGCCATGGCCGGTGCCCTGGGGAACCAGATGTCCTCGCAGATATTGATTCCGAATCGAACCCCCTCGACCTCAACAACCAAGGGCGCGCCGTCGGGGGTGAAGTAGCGCTGCTCATCGAAGACCGAGTAGTTGGGCAGCTCAAGCTTGCCGTAGCTTCCGATCAACTTGCCGTCGCGAAAGACCGCAGCAGCATTGAAAACCTGCTTGTCCACGCGCTTGGCATAGCCAACGATGCAGGTGAGGCCCGGCCAACCCAGACTGTCCTCGATGAGACGATCGAGTTCTTCTTGGCTTCGACGCAGAAAGGCGGGGCGCAACAAAAGATCTTCAGGCGGATACCCCGCCAGAGAAAGCTCAGGGGTGAGAAGGACTTTCGCACCATGCTTTCGGGCAGACTCCGCAGCAGTTCGAATCTTTTGCGCATTGCCAATCAAGTCACCGACGGTGGCGTTGATTTGCGCAATGTAAACGGTTGGGAGCATTGATGAATTATCGCATGCAGGCCTTCGAGGGCTTTGACCAAGTCAGTGCCGAGGACTGGCATCTGGTCTGGTCTGGCTCGGTCGCGCCCTCCCCCTTCATGCACATTGGATTCCTTCGGGCACTTGAGCAGAGCGGTTCCATTACAGCCAAGACCGGCTGGCAGCCCCAGCCCCTGATGCTCTTCGACGACAACAACCAACCGGTGGCCGCAGCCGCTCTCTACGCCAAGGGCCACAGCCACGGCGAGTTTGTCTTTGATTGGTCATGGGCCAATGCATTCGAGCAGGCCGGTCGGCGTTACTACCCCAAGTGGCTGGTGGCCAGTCCGGTCAGCCCCGTTCCTGGGAGCCGACTCTTGGCCACCGACCCCGATGCGCAGAAGGCATTGGCCAGCGCACTCACCGAGGTCGCCCGGCAATCAGGCCTCTCGTCGGCACATCTCTTATTTGGAACCCCGGAGGACCACGCCGCGCTGTCACAACTGGGATGGCTTCAGCGCGAGGGCGTGCAGTTTCATTGGTTCAATCGTGGCTACCAAGACTTTGAAGAATTCCTGTCGACCCTCACCCAGCCCAAGCGGAAAAAGATTCGGGCCGAGCGACGACGGGTCCGCGAGTCCGGGGTTGAATGTCGAATGATTTGCGGGCCAGAGATTTCCGAGGCCGACTGGGACCACTTCTACGCCTGCTATAGCCGCACCTACTACGAGCATGGCAACCCGCCCTACCTCAACCGGGAATTCTTCTCCCTCCTTCACGCGGCCCTGCCCCAGAGTTGCGCCATGGCCGTGGCCCACGCAGACAACCCGAGAAGGCCGATTGCGGCTGCGCTCTTATTGCTTGATCTGGAGACAGAGGCCAACACCAATCCCGGTGCTTCGCATTCGGTGGGGGCTCATGCACGACCCAGGGCCGCCTATGGTCGCTACTGGGGAGCCCTGGAGCATGTGCCCATGCTCCACTTCGAGCTCTCTTACTACACGCCGCTCGAATGGGCCATCGCCAACGGCATCGCGCGGTTCGAGGGCGGGGCCCAGGGCGAGCACAAGATGGCCCGTGGCTTTGAGCCTATTCGAACCTACTCATCGCACTGGCTGGCCGATGGCGATTTTCGTGTGGCCGTCGACCGCTTTCTTCAACGCGAGGGCATGGGCATGGCCCATTACCGCAGTGAACTCGAGGAGCGACTTCCTTTTAAGACTTCGCCTTGAAGCGAGCGATGCTGTCGGCAACCTCTTTCTTGGCTGAATCGGGGCCTTCCCAGCCTTGCACCTTCACCCACTTGCCCTTCTCCAAGTCTTTGTAGTGCTCAAAGAAGTGTTGGATCTGATGCAGACGCTCGGGCGCAATGTCCTCGGGCTTCTTCCAGTGCTTGTAGATGGGAAGAATCTTGTCGATTGGCACCGCGAGGAGTTTGGCATCACCACCGGCCTCGTCGTCCATCTTTAGAACACCAATCGGCCGGCATGGAATGACTGCACCCATGGCCACAGGGAACGGCGTAATCACCAACACATCGACGGGGTCGCCGTCGTCGGAGAGGGTGTCTGGCACGTAGCCGTAATTACAGGGGTAGTGCATGGAGGTCATCATGAATCGATCGACAAAGAGCGCGCCCGTTTCTTTATCGACCTCGTACTTGATGGGATCGCTGTGGGCGGGAATCTCGATGACCACATTGAACTCGTCGGGAGCCTTGTCACCCGCCGGAATGCTTTTTAGGGACATACTGTTGCCTCGCAATAAAGTGAAGTTGAAGTGGTTGTTTGGATCATAAGGGATTGTCCCTATCGGTTCCAAGGCGAAAAGTCTTGAGACTGCGCACACCCCATCATTAGAGGAGTCATCATGTCGTCCGGCCTCGTGCTTGCCCTTGTTTGTGGCCTTCTGGCCATTGCCTACGGCCTTATCTCCAGCCGCTGGATTCTTGCCCAGCCCGCTGGAAATGCCCGTATGCAGGAAATTGCCGCCGCCATTCAGGCGGGTGCCTCTGCCTACTTGGCACGGCAGTACCGAACCATCGCCATTGTTGGCGTCATCATTTTTGTGATCATTGCATTCATCCCTGGCCTTGGAATGCCAACGGCCCTTGGATTTGCATTGGGCGCCATTCTCTCGGGTGCGGCCGGATTCATCGGCATGAATATCAATGTACGGGCCAATGTGCGCACCGCCGAGGCAGCCAAGGGCGGAATCAACCCCGCCCTCGATATCGCCTTTCGGGGCGGCGCGATCACCGGCATGTTCGTCGTGGGCCTAGGCCTCGTGGGCGTGACCCTCTTCTACGCATTCATGCGCGAGCAGGGAGCAGACATTCATCACTCCCTGCAACCATTGGTGGGCCTCGCCTTTGGCTCATCCCTCATCTCCATCTTCGCGCGTCTCGGCGGCGGAATCTTCACCAAGGGCGCCGACGTCGGGGCCGACTTGGTCGGTAAGGTGGAGGCCGGGATCCCCGAGGACGACCCACGCAACCCTGCTGTGATTGCCGACAACGTCGGCGACAACGTGGGCGACTGCGCGGGCATGGCCGCCGACCTCTTTGAGACCTATGCCGTCACCATCATTGCAACCATGCTCCTTGGCGCACTCACCCTCAAGGGCATGGCCGACACGGCGGCGATCTACCCCTTGGTTCTCGGTGGCGTCTCCATCATCGCCTCGATCATTGGATGCTTCTTTGTTCGCTACTCTGGCTCTGGAAAAATTATGACGGCCCTCTACAAAGGCCTGATCGTTGCCGCCGGACTCTCTGTGATCATGTTCTGGTTTGTTACCGACTGGCTGCTCGCCGATGTGGGCACTGCAGTGGCAGGCCTAACAGTGGCAAAACTCTGGGGTGCTGCCGTGGTGGGCATCGTTCTCACGGGTGCCATGGTCATCATCACTGAGTACTACACCGCCACCGAGTACGCGCCCGTTCGTCATGTGGCGGCTGCCTCGGAGACAGGCCACGCCACAAACATCATTGCCGGCATTGCCGTGTCGATGAAGTCCACAGGCTGGCCTGTTATTGCGGTGGTCATTGCCATTCTCGCGGCATTTGCATTGGCTGGCCTATACGGCATTGCCATTGCGGCCACCGCCATGCTCTCAATGGCGGGAATTATTGTGGCCCTCGACGCCTACGGCC
>JBJOGU010000162.1:0-3026 GCA_046048075.1 Pseudomonadota bacterium | reverse complement strand
ATGAGGCCCTCTACTACAACCCCGACGGCACCAAAGGCAACTTCTACGATGCCGAAGGAAAATCAGTCAAACGCGGCTTCCTTGCGGCCCCACTTCGTTTCACCCGAGTGACCTCGAGCTTTTCTCGCTATCGGCTGCACCCACTCTTTGGCGACCCACGGGCCCACCGGGGCGTGGACTATGCGGCTCCCACCGGTACGCCCGTCCGAAGCGTGGCCGACGGTGAAATCGTCGAGGTGGGTCGCAACGGCGGCTACGGCAATGCCATTGAGATTCGTCACAACCAACGCTACTCCACCTACTATGCGCATCTCTCGTCCTACGCGGGCCGGCCCCGCCCGGGGCAGAGCGTTCGAATGGGCGAGGTCATCGGTTATGTGGGATCCACCGGTTGGGCCACGGGCCCGCACCTGCATTACGAGTTTCGTATTTACGGGCGCTCGGTCGACCCAACTGCCATCACGAAAGAAAACCCCCAGATTCCAAGCCTGACCGGGAGCCAACTCGCTTCCTTTAAAACGGTGGCCACCGATCTTCGCAAGCGCTTGTCCCTGCTCGACAGCGTGAACACCGCTCGGAACAACTGAGTGTGAAATTCATCGGCCTCATGTCAGGCACGAGTCTCGATGGCATCGATGCCAGTCTGGTCGATATCGATCCGACTGTTGGAGACCCCATTCGAATCGCCACCGAGTCTGGGGAAATTCCTCCTGCCCTTCGCAAGGACATCGAGGCCCTGCTCGATCCACAGACCCCCCAAGCCATTGAGCGCTCTCTTCTGGCAACACGCGCACTGACAGACACAATGGCGGGCTTGGTCCATAGACTTCTCGAACAGACCCAACAGACCCCTCAAGACATCACCGCCATCGGTGCGCATGGCCAGACGATTCTTCATCGGCCCGAACACGGTATGAGCCTCCAACTTATTCAGGCACCCCGCCTGGCCGAGCAGACAGGAATCGATGTGGTCTTTGATTTTCGCAATCGAGACATGGCGGCAGGCGGCCAGGGCGCGCCCCTGGTTCCCCCCTTTCACGCAGCCATGGTCAAGGCCCACCTTCGCCGTCCCGGTGCCGCGCAGTCCAATCGGCCTTCGATTCACGGAGTCCTTAATCTCGGCGGCATCGCCAACATCACCCTGCTGTGCACGACCAAGACCAACGAGGTGGAGGTCCTCGGGGGCTTCGATACCGGTCCGGCCAATACCCTTCTCGATCAATGGTGCTTCAAACAGATGGGTGCTGCCTTTGATCGCGATGGCCACTGGGCCAGCAGTGGAAGTTGCATTCCAGCGCTTCTCGAACAAATGCTTGGGGCTCCCTACTTTCAGAGGCCGGTGGGGCCCAAGAGCACAGGCCGAGAGTTGTTCAACCTCGCTTGGCTAGAGAGTGAAATTCGTCGCCTACCCAGCCATTCATCCGGACCATTTCGACCAGAGGATGTTCAGCGGACGCTGGTCGAGTTGACTGCGCAGTCGGTGGCCCGAGCGGTAAAAAAATTCTTGGAGAGTTGGCGACAAGACCCCCAGAGTGCGGTCCATACAGAGGGCCGGCCGGACGCCATCGATTCAGTCTGGGTCTGCGGCGGTGGCAGTCGCAATCCGGTTCTTGTGGCCGCCATTGAAGAGGCTATTCAATGCCCCGTGGCGCCGACCGATGCCATTGGTTGGCCAAGTCAGTCCGTTGAATCCGCGGCATTTGCCTGGCTCGCTTGGCGCTATGTATCGGGCCAGCCAGGCAATGTCCCGGCCGTGACCGGTGCGAGCGGGCCGCGCGTCTTGGGCTGTCTCAGTCCTGCGTAAGCTGGTCGTCGAGCCACTCCAACCAATGCATCACCGGCACCTTTGTGCCCGAGGCCAAATGCGAAATACACCCGACATTGGCCGAGAGAATGAGGTCCGGACGGGCGGCTTGAATCGTCGAGAGCTTCCGATCAAGCAGCTCTTTGGCGATAGCTGGCTGGAGCACCGAGTAGGTTCCTGCCGACCCACAGCAGAGGTGGGCATCGCCAAATGAAACCAGCGAGGCGCCAATCGACCTAAGAAACGTCTCAACCCGGCCCCGAATCTGCATGCCGTGTTGCTGCGTGCAAGGCGGGTGATAAGCGATCGTCGCACCATTGACTCCCTTCGTCAGAAGCGTCTGACGAATTGTCTCCATATGCCGCTCCAGGCACTCAATGGGATCGAGCGCCAGCCTTGAAACAGCGGCCGCTCGCTCTGCATACTCAGGGTCTGCAGCAAGCAGCCGACCATAGTCCTTGACCATGACTGCACAGCCCGAGGCGTTGACCATAATGGCCTCGACCTCACCCGCTGCGATCGACGGCCACCAGGCGTCGATGTTGCGTCGGACATCATTGAGCGCGCCATGCGGATCGGCCAGGTGCTGACGAACTGCGCCACAACAACCCGACCCTTCTTGCCAGCGCGCATCCAGTCCGATGGCCGCAAGAACGCGTGCCGTTGCAACATCCACATTGGGCAACATGCTGGGCTGAACGCAACCCCGCAACATGATTACCTTCTTGCCTTGCCCCTGTTGGGGCAATGGCCTGGGCTTGCGCGAGACGATGAGCTTGGATGCAATGGCCCTGGGCAAAAGAGGCCGAAAAAAGAGCCCCAAGCGGTAGGCGGGGGCAAAAAGCGCCGAGGGCAGAAACCACCGAAGAACCCCGCGCATCCATGCCTCGCGCAGGGGGCGCTTGACGCGTGCCTCGATAATTTCTCGCCCAATGTCAACGAGTTCCCCATATTGAACCCCCGAGGGACAGGTGGTCTCGCAATTGCGACAGGTGAGGCAGCGATCCAAATGACGTTGGGTGGCACGCCCCACCGCCGCACCCTCAACCAGTTCCTTCATCAAGTAGATGCGCCCCCGAGGACCATCGAGCTCATCTCCCAGCAATTGATAGGTCGGGCAGGTGGCTGTGCAGAATCCACAGTGGACACAACGCTGAAGAATCTCCTCGGCACGTTGACCGGCTGCACTTCCTTGCAACCATGATGCGAGCTGAACTTCCAC
>JBJOGU010000161.1:0-7019 GCA_046048075.1 Pseudomonadota bacterium | reverse complement strand
CCGGCAGAGAGTCCGCCTCCGAGGTGTCCTCTAAATGATTGTCCGAAGGCTGTGCGGCCTGCAGTTGAGCAACAGCGGTTTTCCACGCTCTTTGCGCCTCAGCCTTGGCCAAGGCCGCATTGACCGTCTTGAGTAATTTATTGAGAGCGATGGGCTTCTCTAAAAAATCGAAGGCCCCAATGCGTGTGGCCTCCACCGCGGTATCGATGGTCGCATGACCCGACATCATGATGACCGGGACATTGAGCTGGCCTTTTGCGGACCACTCCTTGAGCAGGGTCACGCCGTCGGTATCGGGCATCCAAATGTCGAGCAAGACCAGATCATGTTCGTTGGACTCAAGGGCTATTCGGGCCTGGGCGGCATTCTCTGCAAGACTAATGGCATGGCCTTCGTCTTCGAGCACCTCCTGCAGAAGGTCTCGGATGCCCCGCTCGTCATCGACGATCAAAATATCAGCCATATCTTGAATTTTCTGCCTGGTTGAAAACTTCTGCAAATTGGAGTTCAGCGCGAGCACCCAAAACCCGGCCATCTCTGTCGACACGATTGTGAAGAGCAATCGTCGCATGATTCTCTTCTGCGATCTTGCGAACAATGGCCAATCCCAAGCCACTTCCTTTGGGTTTATTGGTGCTGTAAGGCTCAAAGAGCTTCCCCTGCATTTCGGGGGCAATACCAGGGCCGGAGTCATCCACTCGAAGGAACGCAACTGCATTGACATGATCGCGTCCGACGCTTAGAAGAATTTCACCCGCCACCCCATCGCCAAGGGCATCTTGGGCGTTCTGTATCAGGTTATGAATGACCTGACGCATCTGCGCCTGATCAGCCATCACCATCGGCGTCTCAGCGACGTCAGCACACTTGACTCTGGGGTCGCTTGCATAGAGTGGGAGGACATCTTGCACCAGTTGTCCAAGGTTAAGGGCCGTGGGCTTGGCCTCTGGGAGCCGGGCGTAATCGCGAAATTCATCGACCATGGCTTTGAGACCAGCCACCTGTTCCACGATGGTCTGGCACGATTTTCCGAGAATCTCCCGGTCCTCAGGCGCGATGCGATCGGAGAGTCTTTTTAGAAGTCGCTCAGCCGAGAGTTGGATCGGGGTAAGAGGGTTTTTAATTTCATGGGCGAGGCGGCGAGCCAGATCCGACCAGGTCTTGGCCCGCTGGGCACTGAGTAAATCACTAATGTCATCAAAAACCAAGACATACTGAGGCTGGTCGTCGACGCTCTGTCTGGGCATCTGAGAGGCATTGAGAAGCAGAGAGACTTGGCGACCATCGCCTCGAGTCACATCAAGTTGGCGCTGATCCTCGGGTGCCGACCGCAAACACTCGTCGAGTTCTTTTGCCGCCATGGAGAGAACAGGCATCTCGAAGATGGAGACATCGATAAATGACTCCAGAGGCTGACTGAGAATATGGGCCGCGCTTGGATTGAACTGCTTGAGACGCCAGTCCCCATCAAAAACCATTACCCCCGCTGAAAGATGGGAGAGAAGTTGCTCTAGAAATCGTGCGGTGGCCTCTCGCTCCCTCTGATTCTCAAAGGCTAACCGTGTGGCCTCTTGTAACTGCGCCGTCATGTCGTTGAAAGAGCGAATCAGATCGCCCAGCTCATGGCCGGCCCCGCTCTCACGGAGGCGGGGATAGTCCCCTTCGGCCACCGCTTTGGTGGCTTTTTCGAGCGACCGAAGCGGTCCCGCAAGCCAAGCACTCATAAGGACAGCTGCGAGAAGCGCTCCAAAGATCGCAAGCAACAGCGTGAAGGTGAGGGTTACTTCATAGATCTGACGTATTCCCTCCTTCCCCAGTGCAAGTTGTCGGTAGTCGCTGTAACCACGGTTGAGTAGATCGATGTTGCGGGCCAGTGCGTCGGGAATTGGCTCAACCCATTGGACAAAACGAATCTGATCGGCACCAATAAATACTGGAACAGAGCTCACAACCACGCGGACTTGTAGGGACCACTCTGGTGCATCCGGCCTGGGTTCAATTAAAACGAACTGACGAGTCGCCCGGGCCTTTGTGAGGGCTTCCGAAGAAGGCATATCGGGTATCAATCGAAACAAGGAGGCGCTTCGAATCGCCAGGACCTTGTTTTTTCCATTAAGCACCAGAACCTCCAAGCCATCTCGCCCCTCTGTGAGGGTTTCAACAGCGTCTCCAAGTTGGTCATCAGAGACGGATTCGAGCGCCACCGAGAGTCGTCTTGCTTGGGCAGCCGCCTCTAGCTGAATGGAATCGAGCGTTGCTCGACCCAAGGCCGCGCCAGATTCCAGACCACTGTCCACGCTTTGGGAAAACCAACTATCTATGGTTTTGGCAAGAAACTGCGAGGAAACAATGGACACCAGCCCCACCGGGACAATGGCCATTAGCGCGAATGCCAAGGCAAGGCGAATCATTAGACGAGATCCGAAGACCCGTTGCCGATATCTGGACACAGCGCGATGAACCACGAGTACGACAAGAGTGGCCATTGCGATAGCCAAAACAATATTGGCCGTCAGAAGGCTGGCATAGAACTCGTCGAACCGACTCTCGTATCCGGAGGCCATGGCCAAGAGAGCCAACACGAGGCCCGCAAGCGCAACCACCAAAATGAATGCAAGTCTCAGCGCCAAGCTCACGGCCGACGAACCTCTCGCCAACCGGAGCTGAGCTTCCAGTCCTCGTCTGTCATGGCATTGACCTGAAGCGCCTTGGGCAGTTCATTGGGGTCGAGCGAGAGCCGGACCTTCGCGATTAAGCCACGCGGTAGCTCCTGCTCGCTCCAGACGTGCCATCCCTTGATTGCCAAGCAGGCCTTGAGCGCCTCGGTGAGGTCGAGAAAGGCTTGTGACTTGCTGCCGTCCACCGTCACCCTAAACTGTCTAGTCAGTGGGTGAAAGGTCAATGTTGCAAGGCGATTGCGACGATAACGCTCCTCATCCCACCACCACCACCGCGGGCGAGCCAATACAAACTCAGACACGAAGGACAGCGTCACCCCCCGCTCAATGGCCTGCGCCAAGGGCGCGCTTAAGGAGACGCTCACCTGACCATTGATCTCGAAGCCCTGGCTTTCAAGGCTGGGCACCAGTGTGGCCTCTGAGATGGTGAGCTTGGGAGTCAGCTCAGTCTCATTTGGCGCCGAGGTCGAAGAGGCATATGCAACCTGCCCCACTAGAAAACATGCCGCAACAAATGCGCGAAGAACGCCCTGAGCGTGGCGACTAAGGCTGGACAGCCCTGACAATGGACGCATAGAAGAAGCCGTCACGGCCCGGACCAAGGTCCATGGTGTCGGCCATTGGAAGAATGTATCCGGGAGCGGCCCACCGCTGTGCGTCCAGATGCGCGCCAAGGAATGCATCGATTTGCCGCTCACCTTCGGCATGAAATACAGAACACGTGACATACAACAGCTCGCCTCCAGGCTTTAAGCGTTGCCATACCGCATTGAGCATAGCCGATTGCACGAGGCAGAGACTCTCGCGCTCTGCTAGACGATTTGTCCATGCGATCTCCGGATGGCGAGACATCACCCCCGAGGCGGAACAAGGGGCATCGAGGACAATCCGATCAAATTGATTGGGAAAGCCCGTTGGCCAAACACCGTCCAGGATGTCAGCGGTGCTGATCGTCAAGCGAGAGAGGTCCAAGGTCCTCGAAAGCCGCTCTGCCTCGGTTTTCATTTTTCGGAGTCGCCTCTCAGACTTGTCCATCGCCCAGATTCGAGTATTTGGGTCCTCTGCGATCAAAAAGGTCTTGCCGCCCGGGGCGGCGCAGACGTCAAGAACATCGATGCGTTCGCCCTCGGAAGACTGTAGCCCTTGAGGACGAGGGGCGGCCAAGAGTCTGGCCAACTGCTGAGCAGACCAGTCTTGAATCCTCAATCGGCCCTCTCGAAAGAGGGTGGTATCGAAGAACCCGCGCAGGCTCTGCAACCAAAGGCTTGGCAGTTGATCGGGCCGGGCATGTATCGCAATGCCTCGCTCTTGGGCCCAGTCGGTAATCGCTTGAAGACTTTTTGTCTGGGTGTCAGGATCCCCCACGAGTCGAAGCCAATGCCCCCTGGGCTGGCCCATGGCCATGAAGAGCGCTCTCGACCGAGTCTCCCCCCAATCCTCTACCACGGCATCAATCCACTCCTTGGGAGCGTTGCATAGTGCCGTCAAAGCTTGGGCATCGACTTGGGCGGCCACCGGGTCTTGGAGAGTAGCGCGCAATATGGCATTGACAAATTTGCCACCCGGTTGACCGGCGCAACGCCGGGCCGCCTGAACCGCTTGGTCGACAAGGATCGGAGTGGGGCGGTAATTGCGCTGAATGCATGAGAAGGCCACGGACAGAAGCGCCTGCAACTCTCTTGCTGGAGGCTTTTTGTTGCAGAGCCGAGCCAATCGAACCTGGGTAAGTCCCCAGGCCCGAAGGCCGCCAAGACAGAGGTCCTCAATGGCAGGTGATTTAACGTGCGAGTCGAGTGCCCCCCTGGGGGCATTGGATTCAAGCCGCTGCCTGAGTTGATCTGAGGCAGCAAGGAATAGCCGCCAGAGAGGCGGGCTATGCCTATTCAATCAGGCACGCATGCCCCCCGCCATTTGCTGCAGGCGAGCGATTCGCTCCTCGGTGGCGGGGTGGGTCGAGAACATGCCCGCAAGTCCCCCTCCAGAGAGAGGATTGAGAATCATCATCTGGGCCGTCTCAGGGTGGGCCTGCGCAGCCGGGAACGGAATGCCCCTGGCATAGTGATCAATCTTGGAGAGGGCGCTGGCGAGGGCTTGGGGATCGCCCGAGATCTCGGCCCCACCTCGATCGGCTTCGAATTCCCTCGCCCTGGAAATGGCCATTTGAATGAGGCTGGCAGCCAGCGGCGCAAGGATCATCACGAGTATCGACACCACGGGGTTGACGGGGCGGCCCTCGGCATCGCGTCCGCCAAAGAACACCGCGAAATTCGCCAACGCAGAGATCGCACCAGCCATGGTGGCTGAAATAGTTGAAATAAGGATGTCACGATGAAGAACATGGGCAAGCTCATGGGCCATCACCCCCCGAACCTCACGCGGACTCAAAAGCCTCAAAAGCCCAGTGGTTGCGGCCACGGCTGCATTTTCGGGATTGCGCCCTGTTGCAAAAGCGTTGGGGGCCTCCTCGTTGATGATGTAGACCCGCGGCATGGGCATGTTCGCACGATCGACCAGCTCCTGAACCATCCCATAGAACTCGGGCGCTGAGCGGGCGTCGACCTCTTGTGCGTTGTACATCTTCAAAACCATTTTGTCGGAGAACCAGTAGGCCCCCACATTCATTAGCAAAGCAAAACCCAAGGCGATCAGCATTCCGGACTGTCCGCCCATTGAAGCCCCAACGATGCCAAACAAGGCAACGATGGCTGCCATTAGCATGGCTGTTTTCATCCAGTTGAACATGAGCTGCGACCCCTTCAGAAGAGATTCATACGACCATTATTGACCGATCGGGTTCCCCCGCGGAGCCGATGTCCCCAGTGGCTTTAGCTCGCTATCGAGCTCAATGACCTGTCCCCTTATAAACTCGGAAGCGGAGATTTTTTTTCCGCCGGGTTTTTGCAATGCCTCTATGGAGATTGCACCTTGTTGACAGGCAATCCAGAGTCCTTGATTGCGTGAATCGGGGAGTCTGAGGATCCGTCCTGGCGCACCCCAAGTTCGCTGGGATTCCTGCACCCGAACCCCAAATAACTTGATTGGCTGACCTCGATACGAAACGACTGCGCCGGGGGTAGGGTCCAGCGACCTTATGTGATTGGCCACCACCTGGGCGGTTCGATCGAAGCAAACGGTTCGATCTGCGCTTTGAAGCTTTTTGGCATACGTCACCCCTACGCCTTGCTGCTCAAGCGCTTGACTGGATTCGAATGGCCATTCAGATGCAAACATGGCGAGTTCGCACGCGCCAACGTGCGCCAAACGATCATGGAGGGTGAGGTAATTGTCTTGCGCCGCAACCGGAACCTCGATTCGTCTCCAAACGGGGCCTGTGTCCAAGCCCCGCTCCATTTGCATAATGCAGACACCTGTTACCGAGTCTCCGGCCTCGAGCGCGCGCTGAATCGGGGCAGCACCTCGCCACCGAGGAAGAAGCGAGGCATGAACATTGATGCAGCCGAATCTTGGAATGGATAGGAAATCTTCGGGCAATAGAAGCCCGTAGGCGACCACGCACAAGCAATCAAGGTGAAGACCAAGCAGTGTTTCACGGGTCTCCGCGGCGTCTGCATGGCCGACCCGGAGCCCCTGGGGCGTTAAAACGGGAATGCCTCTAGCCTGGGCAAGCACCTTGACCGGGCTGGGCTTTAGGCCCTGACCACGACCCGCTGGGCGATCGGGTTGGGTCAAGACCACGACACACTCGAGTTCACCTCGCCGAGCGATCTCTAGGAGTCGCTCCAGGTGCACAGCTGCGAATTCTGGCGTGCCAGCAAAACCGACGCGCCTCATGGACTAGACCCGCGTCGCTGTTTGGGCTTGAATGCGGCTTTGTTTTTGAAGGCGTGCCTGAATGCGACTCTGTTTGAGTCGGGAGAGGTAATCAACAAAGACTTTGCCCTGCAGATGGTCCATTTCATGTTGAATACAGACCGAGAGAAGCCCGTCGGCCTCGAACTCCTGGGTCTCCCCATTCTCATCGAGACAACGAATCCTGACCAAGTCGGGACGCTCCACCTCATCGTAGACACCGGGCACCGAGAGACAGCCTTCTTGATGAACCTTCATTTGCGCACTACTTGAAATAACCTCGGGATTAATTAAGGCCCTCAGCCCATTGCGGTCTTCAGTCACATCCACAACGATGATCCGCTCATGAATGTTGACCTGCGTGGCAGCCAAACCAATGCCCTGGGCGTCGTACATGGTTTCCGCCATATCTTTGACGATCTGTCGAATACGGTCGTCAACCTGGGTGACGGGCTTGGCAACGGTTCTAAGCCGAACGTCGGGGTAGTTGAGAATTTCTAGAATCGGCATAGAGATAAGTGTATCGGTCAA
>JBJOGU010000160.1:0-11538 GCA_046048075.1 Pseudomonadota bacterium | reverse complement strand
CTCTGGCGCGCCTGTCCGTCAACGGAGCGATCCTCCTGCGCCTGGAGACGTGCCTTGAGCCATTGGAACTCCAGGCTATCAACCACAGGGACGGATGCGCGTCCTAGCCCGAGACGAGACTGGGACTCGCCAATTCGCTCTTGAGTGAGAGGGTGCGATCTTAGCCAGGAGGGCGCATCCGACTCCATTAACCGGCTTGCCTGGGCGAGGCGCTCAAAGAGCCTGGCTTGACCGGCTGGATCAAAACCGGCCTGGCTCATGAGGCCGAAACCCACCCGATCCGCCTCGCGCTCGGCCTCTCGAGAAAATGCCAGCTGCTCCCGAACCGCAACAGTCTGCCCAAGGGAGAGAATCCCCGCGGCCGCATCGCCACTGCTTCCCGCAGCCATAGCAGCCAGGATGGCCGCCGCAATCATGACTCCGGACGACTGGCGCTGCTGTCCAATCATGCGAGAAATATGTCGCTGGGTTACGTGACCGATCTCATGGGCCAAGACCGACATCAACTCGGACTCAGACTCGGACTGGACCATCAGTCCCGTATGCACGCCAATGTAGCCACCCGGAATCGCAAAGGCATTGATGCTTCGGTCGCGAACGACGAAGAACTCGAATTCCTCGGGTTGAAGGAACGCTCCCCGAACCAAATGGCCCTGCAGGAGCGCCGCCTGCAGGAGCCGCCAAGACTGGGCATGCAGGTAATCCTCGATCTCTGGATCATTTGAGACGACACCTGCGCGCATGAGCTCCTGATAGACCGACCGCCCCAGTCGCCGCTCTGCAGAGACCGAGAGCTCGTCGACATTGCTCTCGCCGAGTGCCGGCAGATTGGCTCCGGCCTGCGGGACAGCGGGCGCTGGCAGACCGAGGCAAGCGAAGCAGACGATGGCCAGGCAAGGCCAGGGCTTTTGAAGCACGCTGCAGCTCCCTTGAAGACTCTGGATTGCTTATGATGACAGCATGAGCGAACTCACACACTTCAACCAGGACGGCCAGGCCCACATGGTGCGGGTGACTGAGAAGGTCGACACCGTTCGGCAGGCCACGGCCACGGGATTAATTGTGATGCAGCCTCACACACTTGAACTCATTCGCAAGGGCGAGGCCTCGAAAGGTGATGTCCTCGCAGTGGCTCGCATAGCGGCAATTCAAGCGACAAAGAAAACAAGCGACCTCATCCCCCTCTGCCACCCACTCGCCATTACGCACGTGGCCGTCGACTTTTCGCTCGAACCCGAGCGCAGTGCACTTCGATGCACCGCCACGGTTGGCCTCACAGGAAAGACAGGCGTTGAGATGGAGGCGCTCACCGCCGTTCAGATTGGATTGCTGACGGTCTACGACATGGTCAAAGCCGTGGACCGTGGCATGGTCATGACCGGCATTCAGTTGCTGGAGAAATCTGGCGGCCGCTCGGGCCTCTGGCAGGCCAAGTCCGAATAAGACGCTGACCATGGATGCCTACTGACTCACCCAGTGGCCCAATGAGACCAGCGCCAGACGCCAGCGCCTCAGAAGAACAGGCTGGCCAGGCCCAAGAAGATAAAAAATCCCATTGAATCGGTGCTGAATGTAAGGAGCACCGAGGCGCCCATGGCGGGGTCACGGCCCATGCGATCCAGCGCAAGCGGCACAAGAATCGCAATCATTGCGCCAATCAGAAGGTTGAGCACGATGGCCAGCATCATGGTGAGCCCCAAGAGGCCGCCTTGACTTGTATCCGCGTAGAGCCACCAGGCAAAAAGGCCCGCCACCCCGCCCCAGACCAACCCATTGAGCCCGGCGATGGCGATCTCTTTGGAGAAGAGTCGCAAGACATTGGGCCCGGCCACCTGCCCAAGGGCCAATGAGCGAATAAAGAGGGTCATGGTCTGGTTGCCCGAATTGCCCGCAATGCCCGCAACAATCGGCATTAATGCAGCCAGGGCAACCACTCTTTCAACCGTGTCCTCGAAGGCCCCAATCACACGCGAGGCAAAAAAGGCTGTACAGAGATTAAGGGCCAGCCACATCCAGCGATTCTTGGCCGAGGCCCAGACCGAGGCAAAGAGATCCTCTTCCTCGCGCAGACCTGCCTGGGCGAGTACATCCGCATCGCTCTCCTCTTGAATGACATCGACGACCTCGGAGACACTCAGCCGACCGATCAGACGACCGCTGTCGTCAATCACAGGAGCAGAGACCAGGTCGTAGCGCTGGAAGGCTTGTGCGGCATCGAACGCCAAGTCCCGGGCATTGAGGCGAAAGACTTCGGCGTTCATCACGTTGGTGACTTCGGTCTCGGGCTCGTGAAGAAGAACCTGTGTGATGGCCAGGCCACCCAGAAGGAGTCCACGCCGATCGACCACAAAAATCTGGTCGGTGTGATCGGGCAATGAATCAAACCGCCGCAGGTAACGAAGCACCACCTCGAGGGTGACATCTTCCCGAATCGTCACCATCTCAAAATCCATTCGAGCACCAACACTCTCCTCGGGATAGGACATGGCCGCGCGGAGTTGCTCTCTCTCCTCGATGCTGAGACCCTGCTGGACACGATCGACCACTTCCTGAGGAAGTTCATCGGCCATCGCCGCGAGGTCATCCGTGTCAAGACCCTGGGCCATCTGAAGCAGTGCCTCTCGGTTCATCAGGGCAATGAGCCCCACACGAACTGGCGATGGCAATTCCACCATCACATCGGCCTGATCCGCCTCCGGAACGAGGGGCCAGATCAGCTGGCGATGTTCGGGCGGCAGGGCCTCGAGGACAAATGCAATGTCAGCTGCATGCAGAGAGCGAATACGCGGGGCCAAGGCAGCCGTCTGCTGTTTGGCCACGAGCTGCTCCACCAGTTCGCGACGCGCGGGATCGGCCACCATTTGCTCTCGATGCACGAGCTCAGACTCGACCCGAAAACGGGCCAACATCGCCTGAATTTCCTCGAGTGCATGCAACCCTGCCTCGGGGTCACGCATGGATGGTCGACTCACTCGATCTCCTCGTTCATTGAGGCTCGAATAGCCTCCTTCACCACCGCGGTATCCGGACGGACCCCTCTCCAGCAGGCAAAGCTCTCCGCCGCTTGCCCAACCAACATGCCGAGCCCGTCTACCCGCCTCGTTGCACCCGCCTCACGGGCCTGCTTCAAGAATGCGGTCTCACTGGCCGCGTACATCATGTCGAGCACAAGCGATGAGCGCAAGAAGATCTCTGGAGCAATCACCAGGGCATCGCCCCGCAAAGAGCCCGATGTGGCATTGATCACAATGGCAGGCCATGCGCGGCCGGTCGTATCCTGAGGTGATTCGAGCAATTTCAAATCAATGGCCCAAATGGACTTGGGGTCCATTTCATTGGAAATCGCTTGGGCCTTGTCCAGGGTTCGATTGGCGAGAACAATTTGTTCCACCCCAGCCTCCAGAAGAGGGCCGACCACTCCTCGGGCTGCCCCACCCGCTCCAATGAGCAGAACACGCTGACCATGCAGACCGTCTGCTCCGAGAAGTTCATGAAGGTCGGCAACCAATCCCACGCCATCCGTGTTCTCACAACGCCAACCATCAAGAGACCGAATCAACGTGTTGGCAGCACCCGCCTGCCTGGCCCTCTCCGAGATCTCCCATCCACGCCGCTTGGCCAGCACAATCACGTGCTCCTTGAGTGGCACAGTGAGGTTCAAGCCCAGATAACCTTGGTTGGCCAGTTCATCGAGCCGCGCCTCGAGTTCCTCTGGAGAGACCTGTATCGCCTCATAGTGAATCGCTTGATCGGTCTGCTCTGCAAATGCCGAGTGAATGGCCGGGCTTCGGCTGTGGTCGATGGGATCGCCCAGCACCGCATAAGATTCCAGAGTCGACTGCTCAACCACACGCACCGGCCGTGCCTCAAGTTCAAGGCTTAAGGCATCGAAACGAAGGAGGTCCACCTCGACCCGGCTCCCGGCAGCGAGGCTTGCCCACTCGGGAATACGAACCGTTATAGGAATGCGAGCCAATCGCACAACGCCATCGTGACGCGTCAGGCTGCCCGTTTCCCTCAGTGTTTTAGCAGCCAAGACTGCATCCCATGACTCGTCGTTGAGCCCGGACTCAAGACCAAGCCAACGCAGAGACCAATAGCGCTCCATGCGCGACTGAAACTCCGCGTAGCGATCGTAGCGGCCGTCGAAATGGGCGAGGTCCGCAAAGAGTTGTGCATCGCCCATTCGAAAAGGGGAGTGTCCATGGCCCAGGATGCCCAGCAATTGCCATTGATTGACCAGGTCGGCATAGCGACGTATCGGCGAAGTCGACCATGCATAACTGGACACCCCCAGCCCCTGGTGGGGTCCCGGCTGTGTCTGCATTCGCACGCGGCCCATCGACTGACATCGATACATCCCAGGGCGCTGGCCCAAAGCCAGGGTCTCCCCCCAAATGACATTGGTGAGAATCATGAACTCGGACACCAAGACATCAAGGGCAGAGCCGCGTCGACGCTGCGAAAGGACGGGTCTTCCCCAGCCCCAGCGTTTCGAATCCAATCTGCTTTGATCCCAATCCACATCAAACTGAAAGTCGAGTCGGTTCTTGGGTTCAGGGCGGCCACGGACCTGCTCCCGATCGGCTCGAAGCAGCTGGGCCAAGCGGGCCAGCCTGGGAAGTCCCTGCCAAGGAAGAGCCGATGCATCCCCAGAGGCATCCGGTTCGAGCAGTGCCTCCCAGTCGCCGTGGCGGATATTGGCCTCGACCCATACACGTTCCACTTTGGATTGGTGAGCAATACGGCGGCCCTGCGAATCGAAATCAATATAAAGAGAAACTGCTGGATTCCACCGCCCTGCATCGAGCGAGACGAGTCCGACCACTGCCGGGGGGAGCATGGTGAACTTCTCGCCTGGAAAGTACGCTGTCGAGGCCCTCTCTCGGGCCCCAGCCGCAATCTCATCGCCAAATTCAGTAAGAAGCCCAGGGGCCGCGATGTGCACACCGACCCGAACGGAGCCATCTTCGAGTGGCGTCAATGAGAAAGCGTCGTCCACCTCGGTGGTCGACGCATCATCGATTGAATAGGCCTGGGCAGATGCCTGGGGAAGTTGCTCCAGTAGAACGGCAAGCCGCGACGCCAGCCGCCCAAGCAAAGCCGATTCGATAGTCACTTGGGGGTCACGCCCAAAACACTCTTGAATGAATCGAGCACGATGCAGGCCGTAAGCACTCGGCAACGCACCCCGGCGCATCAAGAGCGACTCCACCGATACTTGCAGCCGATGGGCGGCCTGCTCCAGTGCCTTGAAATTCATCGACTGCCGATCCGGTGAGACGAGCAAATCCAGGGCCTGTGAGGCAATGGATTCGGGGAGCCCTTCGCCCGATACGATCGCCTCGACGAGCGCCGCCTGCTGACGGGCGACCTCCTCCCGCTTGGCCATAGTGGCTTTCGCTGCAGCAAGTATTTCCTCGGGGGCCGCTCGGTATGTCTGTTTGCCCTTCCGATAGAAATACATAGGCGCCGAGTGCAGAGCGAGCATCAATCCAAAACACTCCACAACGCCTACCTTCTCACCGAACACCTCTTTGGCGAAAGCATCGACATGGAATTCCTCTTTGGGTGCGCAGGCATGGAGAAAATCGACGTCCAACGAGTCGGCCACTTGCTGCGCCCCCTCCCAAAGGGCGGCAGGCGTCGGTGATTGAAACCGCATGGCCACCTGATTGGCCTTGATTTTGATACGGCGGCCGGAGTCCAGGCTGACCTGTAGGCTCGAATCAGACTCACTGAGGATCTCGGCCGTCTTAAAGCTCCCCGACTCCTCGAAGACAACATGCATTAGCCCGCAGACCTCTTGGCAAGAGAGTCGAGGAGCTTCTCGTGAATACCGCCGAAACCCCCGTTGCTCATTACGAGAATGGCATCTCCCGCTCGGGCTTCTCTCGCGATGGCCTCGACCATGGCGCTCATTTCACCAAAGACCCATGATCGATCCTTGATAGGCCCGAGTGCCTCGGCAAGATCCCAGCCGAGCCCCCCATCAAAGCCAAACACGCAATCCGCTTCACGCAAAGAGTCCGCCAAGCGCGCCCGCATCACGCCCATCTTCATTGTGTTTGAGCGTGGCTCCAATACGGCCAGGATTCGAGTGTCCTTGCCGACCTGATCTCGCAGGCCAGCCACCGTCGTCTCAATGGCGGTCGGATGGTGGGCAAAGTCATCGTAGACAGCAATGCCCGCCGCCTCCCCGCGCTTCTGCATTCGACGCTTGACCCCCTGAAAATTCGTCAAGGCAGCCAGGCCAGCCTGAACATCCACTCCTGCCGCCCTGGCTGCAACAATTGCAGCCACCGCATTGGCGCGGTTGTGGGCGCCCCAGAGCGGGCTGCGAACCGAGCCCAGCACCTCGCCAGCGTGAATCAAATCAAAGACCTCGCGCCCATCGAATGATTTCGAGGCGCCTGCCTGCCACCCGCCAGCTCGGTTGAACCACTCCAATTGCGACCAAAGCCCCCGATCAAGCACTTTTTGAATGGATTCCGACTCGCCATTGGCAACCACCGTGGCCTTCGTTGGCAGGCAGCGAATCCAGTGGTGAAACTGGGTTTCGATGGCCTCTAAATTGGGGAATATGTCGGCGTGATCGAATTCAAGGTTATTGATCACTGCGATCTCTGCTGGGTAATGCAGAAACTTTGAACGCTTGTCGAAAAAGGCGGTGTCGTATTCATCGGCCTCGATCACGAACCAATTGCCGGGTTGCCCCGCCCGAGCCGACTGCCCAAAATCCTCCGGAACGCCGCCGATCAGGAACCCCGGATGCATACCGGCTGACTCCAACAGCCAGGCCACCAGAGAACTGGTCGTGGTCTTGCCGTGGGTGCCGGCGACCGCAATGACTCTCCGATCCCGAAGCAGGTGGGTATGCATCCATTGGGGCCCCGAAACCATTGGGGCCGAGGAGTTGAGAATCTTTTCGACAATGGGCAGACCTCGTCGCGCCACATTGCCGACAACCCAGAGATCGGGGCCGATGGCAAACTGGTCTTCCTCAAAGCCTTCGATCAGACCAATGCCAGCTGCCTCGAGTTGGCTGCTCATCGGCGGATAAACATGGCTGTCACAGCCCGTCACACGATGTCCAAGTGCCTGGGCGATCTGTGCAAGTCCGCCCATGAAAGTGCCGCAAATACCGATGATATGAAGGTGCATACGGGATTGTAGCCAGGGGATAATGCAGCGATGACCCACCTTCGCGATGAAATTGCGCAGTCAGCGGCCCAGCTCATCGCCCAGGAAGGCTTGAGCTATGAGCAAGCCAAGCGCAAAGCGGTCGCACGAGTCACTGGAGGCCGAATGACAGCCGCGGCCGCACGCCGTTGCCTGCCCGATAACGAGGCCATCGAGTCCGCGCTTCGCGAGCACCTCGCGCTCTTTGAAGGCGACGGGCATGAAGAGCGACTCCAGGAGATGCGCCAGAGCGCGCTCCGCTTGACAGAACTGCTTGCTGAATTCGAGCCATGGGTGGGGGGCGCGGTAATCAGTGGCACGGCCACCGACTTCACCGAATTGCATTTGGTCATTCGCGGAGCCGAAGCCAAGGAGGTTGCCATCTTTCTTATCAATCAAGGCATTCGTTGCGAGCCCTTTGTGTGGAGCCATGCGCCAGGACGCGCGGAGGAGGAGGGGCTTTGGCTTGACTGGGAGTCTTGGGGCGCGCGACTGCGTTTTGGCCACGACCCCCAGCTGCTCAAGAAGTCGCGAGCAGTCTCCGCTCAGCAGCTTCGCGAACTCTTGCCACTGCCCTCGACGGCCCCATGAACCGACGCCGAGCACTCGCCATTGCTGTTGCCGGAGGCTTGGCCGGCGGAGTCGGGATTGGAGTCTGGCGTTACAAGGCCACCCCATCCATAGAGACCGCTGACTGGCTCTTTGAACTCGAGTTGCCCGGACCGGATGGCCAGGTCGCCAGGCTCTCCCAACATCGCGGACCCCTGACGGTCGTCAATTTCTGGGCAACCTGGTGTGCGCCCTGTATCGAGGAGATGCCGGAACTCTCGAGCCTGCACACAGAGTGGGAATCTGGGCCCGCCAAGTTTATTGGCCTGGCGGTCGACTCCCCCAGCCAAGTGAAAAGCTACCTAGCCGAGCGACCCGTCTCCTATCCCATTGCAATCATAGGGGCGGCTGGAACGGAACTCGCCAAGCGGCTTGGGGCCCGCATTGATGCCCTTCCATTTACCGCACTGATCGATTCGGGAGGGAAGGTTCGGCGGGTGAAGCTAGGGCGAATACGAGAAGAAGAGCTGAGAAACTGGATAAAAGAGGAAAGTTAGGCGAAGTTTGATTTAGAGTACACTTCAGAGATGGGGTTTTCATCTTTCGCTCCGTGGTAGCGCGCCTTTTTTGGGTCCTTCATGGGCCCAATCTCAACCGACTGGGTCTGCGAGAGCCAGGAATCTATGGTTCCACCACCCTTGAAGAGATCAACCGTCGGCTCCACGCCATCGCACTGGCCGAGGGGGTGGAGTTGGAGTGTCACCAGCACAACCACGAAGGTGGTTTGGTCGATCTCATCCATCAGGCCTCGGAACGCGGCGTGCACGGAATCGTCATCAATCCTGCGGCCTATACGCATACCTCCATCGCCATGCGCGATGCTTTGGCAGCCATTGCGCTTCCGTTTGTTGAGGTACACATAAGCAACGTTCACCGCCGGGAGCCTTTCAGGCACCAGTCCTACTTCTCCGACCTCGCCGAAGCGGTCATCTGCGGGCTCGGGCCCGAGGGCTACGAGGCCGGTCTCAAGTTCCTGATCCGTCGCGAGCAGAAGTCCTAGGGGCACCTGGCGCATCCAAGACACCAGCAGAGGAAATACTATGGATCTCAGAAAGCTAAAGACACTGATCGATCTCGTCGCCGAGTCGAATATCGCCGAACTCGAAATCACCGAGGGCGAGGGAAAGGTGCGAATCGTCAAGTCGTCTCCGAGTCCAGCCCCGATCGCAGTCCATCCCATGGCGTATTCCCCGGCATCTGCCGTGGGGATGCCTGCTGCGGCGCCGCAGCCCCAAGCTTCTCCAACCGCCACGCCATCGGTTGCCGACTCCGAGGGCATCGGCGGAGTCGATGAGCGCGCGGCCAATTCCATCTCCTCGCCAATGGTGGGCACGTTTTACCGGGCCTCGTCTCCCGGTGGGGAGCCCTTTGTCTCCGTCGGTGACACTGTGACGGTGGGACAGACGCTTTGCGTGATTGAAGCAATGAAGCTGATGAACGAGGTGCCCTCGGATCGGGCTGGTGTCGTCAGAGAGATACTCGTTGAGAACGGGCAGGCGGTGGAGTTTGGTCAAGTCCTCTTTGTCATCGCCTAGGTCAGACCATGCCACTCTTTGAGAAGGTTCTTATCGCCAACCGCGGAGAAATCGCACTGCGAATTCAGCGGGCCTGCCGAGAATTGGGCATTAAGACAGTGGTGGTCCATTCCACCGCCGATCGCGAAGCCAAGTACGTCAAGCTCGCCGATGAGTCCGTCTGCATCGGGCCGCCCGCCTCAAGAGAGAGCTACCTCAACATCCCTGCCATCATTGCGGCGGCCGAGGTGACGGATGCAGAGGCGGTGCACCCCGGCTACGGATTCCTCTCCGAGAACGCCGACTTCGCGGAGCGTGTTGAGAAAAGTGGCTTTAAGTTCATTGGGCCGAGCCCCGAGGTCATCCGAATGATGGGCGACAAGGTGGCGGCAAAGCGCGCAATGATCGCGGCCGGTGTGCCCTGCGTCCCGGGGTCCGAGGGCGCCCTTCCAGACGACCCCAAGGAGATCGTGCGCACAGCGCGAGCCGTTGGCTACCCCGTCATTATCAAGGCAGCCGGGGGCGGCGGCGGACGGGGCATGCGAGTGGTTCATACCGAGGCGGCCCTGTTGCATGCAGTCAACACCACCAAGGCCGAGGCTGCGGCGGCGTTCAACAATCCCGAGGTCTACATGGAGAAGTTTCTGGAGAATCCTCGACACATCGAGATCCAGATCCTTGCGGACCACCACGGAAACGTCATCCATCTCGGCGAGCGAGATTGCTCGATGCAGCGGCGCCATCAGAAGGTTCTTGAAGAAGCGCCAGCGCCCCAGTTGCCCGCCAAGCTGCGGGAGAAGATTGGGCAGCGATGCGCCGAGGCCTGCAAGAAGATCGGCTATCGGGGAGCAGGCACCATTGAGTTTCTCTACGAACAGGGTGAGTTTTATTTCATTGAAATGAACACCAGGGTGCAGGTGGAGCATCCGGTCACTGAGCTCATCACCGGCATCGATATCGTGCAGCAGCAAATTCGGGTCGCCAGCGGGGAGAGATTGACCCTTCGCCAGAAGGACATTGCCTTCAAGGGCCATGCAATTGAGTGCCGAATCAATGCCGAGGATCCATTTCGTTTTACGCCCTCACCGGGGCGGATCGCAACCTGGCACATGCCAGGGGGGCCCGGCATTCGGGTCGACTCCCATGCCTACGCCAATTACGTGGTCCCACCCCACTACGACTCCATGATCGGCAAGATCATCTGCTACGGAGACACCCGTGAGCAGGCCATCGCGAGAATGACAATTGCCCTGTCGGAGATGGCTGTCGACGGGATACAAACCAATGTTCCTCTGCATCGACGCATCATGCGCGACACCCATTTTCAGGAGGGCGGCACCAGCATCCACTATTTGGAGTCGATGCTCACCGATCTCAACTGAATATGGCCCAGGGGGTTCGGTTTGCTCTGACGGATCTGGATGCAATGGAGCAGAGTGCCTCCGAGGATTGGCTTGAGAGCCTCAGTGACGAATTGTTGGCCCAGCCCGGTTGCTTGTCTGTGACGGTCGATGATTGCCTTGCCGATTCCCAGGCAGAGCAAGCCATTTTCGGTGAACCCGGCTCAACACTTTCAATGCGGCCATGGGGCGTTTCCCAGTTCACTGTTCTGGTCTCAGAGGACATCTCACCAAGGCATTGGTGGGCCAATGTCCAAGTCTCTCTCCCCGCCCTTGCACAGGTAGAGGCGGAGCCTTTCGAGTGGGCTGACGCCGACTGGGTGCTTCAATCGCAGTCACAGTTTGAACCGATCGCTATCAGCCCCCGACTCTGGGTCGGCCCCCACTGGCATGAGGTTCCTGCTCAATGGCGGGTGCCCGGAGCGGTTGCGCTGCGAATCGATCCAGGTCGCGCATTCGGCACCGGCGGGCACGCGACCACGCGGCTCTGTCTCCAGGCGCTCGATCGGCTCGTGCAACCAGGGATGCGGGTTCTCGATCTTGGCTGTGGCTCCGGAATCCTCGCCATTGCGGCGAAGCGCCTCGGCGCGGGCTATGTTGCAGCCGTCGACATTGATGAGGTGGCCCTTGAGACGACTCGACAGAACATTGCACTCAATGGACTCAGCAATGGGGATGTCGCGGTCTTACACGCCAGCGAGCCAATGTTTGCGGACTTCGATTTGGTGGTGGCCAACATTCTTGCTCAGCCTCTGAAGTTGATGGCACCGCTGATCTGGTCACGGACTCGGCCCCAAGGGGCCTTCTTGATCGCCGGGCTCCTCTCGCGGCAG
>JBJOGU010000159.1:0-6552 GCA_046048075.1 Pseudomonadota bacterium | reverse complement strand
TCTTGGGTGGGCCAGCCCGCGGTCTCTTCCTCGATGAGACGCGCCAATAGATCGATAGCGGGCTCACTGTCGTTCAAGCAGGCAATGTAGTTGTAACGCTCGCCACCCGCCTCGAGAAACTCCTCTCGGCCTTCCATATTGATCTCCTCGAGTGTCTCCAGGCAGTCGGAGATAAAGCCCGGGCAGGCCACATCGAGTCGCTTAACGCCTTGAGCAGGAAGCTCTTCAAGGGTCTGTGAGGTGTAGGGCTTGAGCCACTCGGCACGCCCAAAGCGCGACTGGAACGAGAGTCGCCACTCCGAGTCGGCAAGACCCAACTGCTTGGCCACGAGTCGCGCAGTCTTGTGGCACTCGCAGTGGTAAGGGTCGCCCTTAAGGAGGCTGCGTTTAGGGACACCGTGAAAACTGAACAAGAGCATGTCACCACGGCCCTCGCGGGCCCAATGCGCGGCGATCGAATCGGCCAACGCTTTGATGTAAGCAGGATGGTCGTGGTAGTGACGAATGGTTCGCAGTGCAGGTGGGCTTCGCATCTCGGCGAGGCAGGCATAGACCCGATCAAAGACCGTGGCGGTGGTGCTGGCCGAGAACTGCGGATAGAGGGGCAGCACCAGCAGCCGATTGACGCCCCTTGCTTTGAGATCGGCCATAGCCGCGGCGATGCTGGGCTGGCCATAACGCATGGCCAGTGCCATCTCAATATCGAATCCCTTTTGAGCCAGCCGCTCTCGCGTCTTCTGTAGTTGGCGCTCGGAATAGACCCGCAAGGGAGAGCCCTCGGGCATCCAGACCGAGGCGTACTTGGCGGCAGACTTCTTCGGCCGCGTCTGGAGAATGATCAGATTGAGAATGGGCCACCAGACGAGGCTTGGGATCTCGACCACGCGGGGATCGGACAAAAACTCTTTTAGGTAGCGTTTGAGTGAGGGGCCATCTGGGGCATCGGGTGTACCCAGGTTGACGAGCAATACGCCCACCCGCAGACGGCTGCCATGTGAATAGTGGGGCTCGTCTTGTATTTTGCCGGCGGGCAGTGGAAGGCTCATATCTCTCTCAGGTGTGGGCTCGGGTGGTCGTCGGTGTTACCGATCTGGGCCATGGCGGTGGACACCAGGCGCGCGGTGATGTCGACAATCGGAATCATCCGATCGTACGCCATACGCGTGGGTCCAATGACGCCAAGGGTTCCCACGATTCGGCCATTGATCTCGTAAGGGGCTGTGACCACCGAGAGGTCCTCTACAGGAACCAGTTCGGAGTCGCCCCCGATGAAAATCTGCACCCCCTGGGCACCAATCGCGGAGTCGAGCAGGCGGGCCAGGGTGGTGCGTTGCTCGAAGAGTTCAAACAACTGCCGCAGGCGCACCACGTCGTTGGAGAGTTCCGAGACATCGAGCAGGCGCCGCTCACCGGAGATAAGAATATGTTCCTCGGGCTGGCCCAGGGCCGCACTGCTCTCGTCGACGGCCTTAAGCATAAGTTTGGCCACATCGGCTCGAAGCGCCTTGATCTCGCTGTGCAGGCGGCTACGAACCTCGTCAAAGCCCATCCCTGCGTAATGACTGGTGAGGAAGTTGCTCGCTTCAATAAGGGTGGCAGCCTCGTAGTCTTGGTCGACCTGAAGGATCTTGTTGTGGACCTCACCATCGGGCGTCACCACAATGAGCAGCAGTCGACGCTCACCCAGGCGAAGAAACTCAAGGTGACGAAACTGCATGGGCCGCTTGGGGGCCGTGACCACCCCTGCAAAATGCGAGAGGCTCGAGAGCAGGTTGGCCGCATGGACCATGATCCGGCTGGGCGCATCCGCCGGTAAGCCTGACTCCAGAAGGGCAGTCTGCTCGGGCATGAGGGGTTGAACGGTGAGCAGGGAGTCCACAAAAAGGCGATAGCCCTTTGGGGTGGGGATGCGACCTGCCGATGTGTGTGGACTTGCCACCAGGCCCATCTCCTCGAGGTCCGACATCACATTTCGAATCGTGGCCGGTGACAGGTCGAGTCCGGAGAACTTCGATAGTGAGCGGGATCCGACGGGCTGGCCCTCGGCGATGTAACGCTCAATCAATGTTTTTAGAAGCTGTCGCGAACGATTGTCCATTTCCTGAATTGTAGAGGCGCTGTGATCTAATCCCCTCATGGCGCTGCTCTATCCACGGATCGGCTTGTTTGGTCGTCCCGAGACCACGGGTCTCGCAGATGCATTGCGCGCCATCCTTCGTTGCGCGGAGTCGGCCACCCCCGGTGTCGCCATGGCCATGGAGGAAAAGACCGCCCAAGCCAACGGGTTTTCGCAGTCGAAGTCCCTGCGTGTGGAGTCGGTGGATGCACTCGCCACCAGCATCGATCTGGCGATCGTTCTCGGGGGTGATGGCACCCTGCTCGGCATTGCGCGTCAAATCGCTTCGAGTGCGATTCCCATGATTGGGGTCAACCAGGGCCGATTGGGCTTTACAACCGACCTCGAGCTCAGCCGTGTCTGCGAGCAGTTACCGCCGCTGCTTAAGGGCGGGGGGGTGGTCGAAGACCGCGCCATGCTCGATGTGGCTGTCATGCGTCGGTCCTCCGAGTCCGAACCCTGGCAGTCGGTATTCAAGGCGCCTGCGCTCAATGATGCGGTGATCAGTCGCGGCTCAGTGAGCCGAATGGTCGAGCTTGATGTCTTTGTCGATGGCCACTACATGCAGAGTCTTCGCGCCGATGGGCTCATTGTTGCCACCCCAACCGGCTCGACGGCCTATGCCCTTTCGGCCTGGGGATCGATTCTTCATCCCAGGCTGGCTGGTGTCATTCTGGTGCCCGTTGCGGCCCAGGCACTCTCGAATCGTCCCATTGTGTTGCCTGCGGATTCACAGGTCACGGTGATGGTCAATGATGGCAGTGGAACGGAGCTTCATTGCGATATGCAGGCGATGACGGCACTTCGCGACGGCGATCGGATTGTGATTAGCAACTCCAATCATTCGATTCGCCTGCTTCATCCAAAGGACTACGACTATTTCTCCATGTTGCGTCGCAAGCTTCATTGGAGTTCCAATCCGGTCCTGGTCAGCCGACCCGATCCACTCTTTCCCTCCGAGTCCAACTAGTCATTTCTCTGCATGCTTCGCACGCTCACAGTTCGTGACTTTGTGACCGTTGAGTCCCTTGAGCTCGACTTGGCCGAGGGTTTCACGGTGCTCACCGGTGAGACGGGTGCGGGCAAATCAATTCTCATCGACGCCATTGGTCTGCTGCTTGGCGATCGCGCCGACGTCATTCAGATTCGCGGCCAGGCCGAGCGGGCTGAGTTGTCTGCAGAGTTCATTCCCTCGGGTGAACAGGCCGGCCCGATGGCCGCCTTTTTAGACGAGGCGGGTCTCGACTCCATCGAAGGCTCGGTCTTGATTCGGCGCAATATTGAGCGTGGTGGCCGCTCTCGGGCCTGGGTCAATGGCCAGCCCGCCACACTTGCACAACTCAAAGAGTTGGGTGAGTTTCTGGTCAACGTACACGGGCAGCATGCTCATCAATCTCTGCTTCGCTCGGGCGCCCAGCGAGAGTTGCTTGATCGACATGCGCGTTTAACCGAGTTGGCCGGCAGCGTTCGTCAGCACCACCAGTCTTGGCAAAAGGCCATGACAGCGCTCAAGCGCGCAGAGACCGAGGCCAGCGGCATTGCCACGCAACTCGAACAGATCAATTGGCGCATCGAGGAAATCGCGGCCCTCAAACTCGAACGCGGGGAGTGGGAGTCTCTCTCCGAGGAACAACGTCGACTCGCCCATGGGGCCGAGCTCGTCGAGGCCGCGCAGCAGGCTCTCAATGAAATCGAAGAGGCCGATCAATCCTTGCTGAGTGCATCGCAGCGTTGGGCACTTCGTTTTCGCGGGCTGGTCGACAAAGACCCACGGCTCGAGGCCGTGGCCCAGGTGCTCGAGGCGGCGGCCATTTCATTGGAAGAGGCGGGCGGTGAGTTGTCCCGCTATCTTGATCGCGCCGATTTAGACCCCCGCCGCCTTGAGGAAGTCGAGGCCCGCGTCTCGGCCATCTTCGAGGTGGCCCGCAAACTCAAGCTTCGTCCCGAGGAGTTGGTCGATGAATTGGAGCGGCTGCAGACCGCACGAGAGGAACTCGCCCAGTCGACCGATTTGGAATGGCTCGAATCCCAGACCAAGGTGCTTTTTGAGAAGTATGAGAAGGACGCCAAGCAACTCTCGAAGGGTCGCAAGGCCGCGGCGGCATCGCTGGGCGAGGCGGTCACCCAGTGGCTGGGGCAGTTGGCCATGCCAGGGTCGGTCTTTCAGGTTCAACTCGAGGCCCGCGAGGCGCCCTCTGACCATGGCCTGGAAGACATTTCATTTCTTTTAAAACATCAGAAGAGCGGAGAGGGCCACTCGCTTGCGAAGGTGGCCTCGGGAGGCGAACTCTCTCGTGTCGGCCTTGCGATTGCCGCGGTGGCCGCCCAGGCCACGCAGACGCCAACACTGATTTTCGATGAGGTGGACGCGGGAATTGGTGGCAATACGGGCCATGTGGTGGGCCGACTTCTGCGAGACTTGGGTGCTTCTCATCAGGTGCTTGCCGTTACTCACCTCCCGCAGGTCGCGGCCCGAGGCCATCAACACCTTCAGGTCAGCAAGCGGGTCCTCGATGACCAACCATCGAGCACCATTCGAGTCTTGGCCCAAGAAGAGCGTCGAGACGAAGTTGCAAGAATGCTGGGTGACGAGGGAACAGGTGACCGCGCCCTGGAGTTGGCTGAGGAGTTATTGCGGCTCGCGCAGTCCTAGGACATCCTGCATATCAAATTTTCCGCTGGCCTGGCCCCGAAGGAATTTTGCAGCGCGCAGGGCGCCTTGGGCATAGGTGGCGCGCGATGAGCTCTTGTGGGTGATCTCGATGCGCTCACCGGTTCCAGCAAACAGCACAGTGTGGTCGCCCACGATATCCCCGCCACGAATCACCGAAAACCCAATCTCCTTATTGCCTCGGACGCCGGTGTGGCCGTGACGCGAATAGACCGCATCTCGCTCAAGATCCCGACTTGCGGACTTGGCGACGACCTCGGCCATTTTCAAGGCCGTGCCAGAGGGCGCGTCGACCTTCTGGCGGTGATGGGCCTCAATCACCTCGATGTCAAAGCCCTCGCCCAGGTAACGGCCCGCAGTCTCCAAAATCTTCAAGGTGATGTTGACCCCCACGCTCATGTTGGGGGCATAGACAATCGATGCCTTGGTTGAGAAGTTGTCAATGGCGGCGAGTCCGGCGGCATCAAAGCCTGTCGTTCCAAGCACCACTCTGGTCTTGCTCTGCAGGCAGGCCTTTAGGTGAAGGAGACTCGCCTCGGGGCGGGTGAAATCGATGAGGACATCCGCACCGGCCAGTGCATCAAGATCGTTGGTCACGGGCACATTCAATTGAAGCCCCATGGCCTGGCCCGCATCCTTGCCGATCATTGGGCTGTCGGCACGGTCGAGTGCCACTGCCAGTTGTGTGTCTGCATCGCTGGCCACCGCCGCAATGAGCATCTGACCCATCTTGCCGCTCGCCCCGGCGATTGCGATTCGAATCTTGCCGCTCATTGCTATCGGGCGGGTCTCATCGGCAGAAGGGCATCGCCCGACTCGGTCGGCAACTCATCCCCGCCCCATTGTTCTAGGGCATCGCCCTTGAATTCAACAAAGAATCGGCGACGTTCACGACTGCCATCGCCCTTGCGAATATCAAAGACATAGTCCCAGCGATTCTCTCGAAAGGGGTCAACAAGCAGTGGCGTGCCGAGAAGGAGTCGCACCTCCTCCTTGCGCATGCCCCTCTTGAGGCGATCGGCCTGAGACTTGGTGATGAAATTTCCTTGGCCGATATCACTGCGATACGGCGTGAGCCAACTCGGTGGGTTCTCTCGGACCTGGCTCACCTTGGCACAACCGAGCAGCGCGAACGAGAGCCCGATGGCCGCGGCGATAGACAGGATGGGCTGGGCGGGCCGATGGCGTTCCCGCGCCTGGCTGGGCCCCAAGGGAGCTACCTTGGAAAATCGGGAGGTTTGTCGCATCTCGCTATCATACGGGCATGGCTTCCAACGACGAACTTGCGGCCGGACTCAAGAGCACGGGTCTGAAGGTCACGCTCCCGAGACTTCGAGTCCTCTCGATCTTCGAGCAATCGAAGGTGAGGCACCTCACCGCGGAAGATGTCTATCGAATTCTGCTTGCGGAGAAGATGGACATTGGTCTGGCCACGGTGTATCGAGTGCTCACCCAGTTCGAGCAGGCCGGCCTACTGCTTCGATCGAATTTCGAGTCCGGCAAGGCGGTGTTCGAGCTCAATGAAGGTTCTCACCACGATCACTTGGTCTGTCTCGATTGCGGCCGCGTCGAGGAGTTTTTTGATGCAAAGATCGAGGAGCGCCAGCACAAGATCGCCGAAGATCGTGGGTTTGTGCTGCAAGATCACTCGCTTGCGCTCTATGGCCATTGCTCAAGAAAACCCTGCCCCCATCGTCGAACCCAGGGCAAGGCCGGCTAGGCCAAGAGAGGTCCTCTCCTATTTGAGACCGGCCCGTTGAAGGGC
>JBJOGU010000158.1:0-2667 GCA_046048075.1 Pseudomonadota bacterium | reverse complement strand
CAGGTGGACATCACCAGCGGGAAGTTCGTCTTCTCTGCCTCGGAGGCCTATTGGGTAGAAAACGGAAAAATTCAGTATCCCGTCAAAGGCGCCACCATCATTGGCAACGGGCCCGATGCGCTGACGCGCGTCACCCTGATTGGCAACGACCTTGAACTCGACCCCGGCATTGGTACTTGCGGGAAAGAGGGCCAGAGTGTTCCCGTGGGCGTGGGCCAACCCACGCTTCGCCTCGAGGGTCTTACTGTCGGCGGGACCGGCTGAGTTTTTGTAAAGCGTTTTTGTAAAGCCATGGGCTGCTGATCACAGGCCGATCACGCCCCGAACGCCCGTTGGCGATAAAATGGTCGGTATGGCAAAAACTTCAAACCTGCGCATTCGCGACATTAAGGAACTCGTTACCCCCGATCAATTGGTTGCAGAGTTGCCGGTCTCAGACCGTGCCGCCCAGACCGTGGCGAGCGGGAGGGAGGCGATTCATCGCATCCTCCATGGCATGGATGACCGACTCCTCGTCATTATTGGGCCCTGCTCGATTCACGACCCCAAGGCGGCCTTGGAGTACGCCAATCGGCTGCTTTCGGAGAGAGAGCGCTGGAAAGACAGCCTCGAGATCGTCATGCGCGTCTATTTCGAAAAGCCCAGGACCACTGTGGGATGGAAGGGGTTGATCAACGACCCGCACCTCGACAATAGTTTTGACATCAACACGGGGCTTCGCAAAGGAAGAACCATCCTCGCCCAGATCAACGAACTGGGCCTGCCGGCTGGTGTGGAGTTTCTTGATGTGATTTCACCCCAGTACATCGCTGACCTGGTCGCCTGGGGCGCCATCGGCGCTCGAACCACAGAGTCGCAGGTTCATCGTGAACTCGCCTCTGGTCTTTCATGCCCGGTTGGTTTTAAAAACGGCACCGACGGCAATCTGAAGATTGCGTTCGACGCCATCAAGGCCGCCTCACACCCGCATCATTTCTTGTCGGTGACCAGCGAGGGGCGCACTGCAATCGTCTCGACCACTGGTAACGAGGACTGCCATGTGATTCTTCGCGGCGGCAAGCAGCCCAACTACGATGCCGCCAGTGTTGAGGCCGCCTGCCAAGAGGCCAATGCAGTCAAGGCACCCTGCCGCCTAATGATCGATATGAGTCATGGCAATTCAAGCAAGAAGCCCGAGAATCAACTGCCCGTCTCGGCCGTGGTCGCGCAGCAGTTGTCGGCTGGAGACAGCCGCATCTTTGGTGTCATGGTCGAGAGCCATCTGGTCTTTGGACGCCAGGATCTGTTGCCTGGCCAAAGATTGGCCGACCTCACCTATGGCCAAAGCATCACCGATGCGTGTATTGGCTGGGAGGACAGCCAGACCATTCTCGAGAATCTCGCAGAGGGCGTTCGCAAACGTCGCCTGGCCGCGGTTGAGGCCGCTTGAAGCAAAGGCCGCCCCGTTCAACGCGGCCTCGATTCAATTAACGCGGGCGCCGTCTTTCCGGTTCATGATTTAAGCGGAGCGGGGGTCCTTTTCCTCCAGACAGGGGTCTCGATCTGGGCGAGTTGGGCCAACTGCCTGCAGAGCACAAACAGGAAATCAGATAGCCGATTGAGGTATTGCTCGGGTCCGGCCGTTCGCAATAGGGCCTGGGCTTGTGGGCTGGATCGCCCCTCGAGTTCGATGAGTTGAATCAGGGCGCGCTCGGCCCGGCGTGCCACGGTTCGACAGACATGGGCTTGGGCCATGGGCAGGCTGCCCCCCGGCAAAATAAATTCTCTGAGCGGCGGTAGGTCGGCGTTGGCCTCAGTGAGCCAATCCTCGATGGCAATCAGGCGATCTTCTATGAGGTAACTCTGCCCCGGCATGCTCAACTCACCGCCGAGGTCGAATAGGTCGTGTTGGAGTGCATCGAGTTTCGAGTCGATATCGCTTTTGACGCTGGGGCCGATATTCGTCTCTGCAAGCAAATGCGCTCGAAGTACACCGAGGTGGCTATTGAGTTCATCGACCTCTCCGATCACGTGAATTCGGGCGTGGTCCTTGAGCAGGCGGGTGCCGTCGGCCAGTCCAGTGGTGCCGTCATCGCCCGTGTGCGTCGCGATGCGAGAGAGTCGGTGTCCCATGATTCTTTCTGGTTTGTGGTGGTTGCAGTGGGCGGACCTCAGGACCTCAGGACCTCAGGACCTTAAGTGCCGCGCGCCCACCAATTGTCCTGAAATTGGCTCTGTAGCCAGCTCAAAAGCACACTCACCTTGGTGGGAAGAAGCCGTGGTGAGGGGTAGACCGCGTGGACCTCCTGGGATGGCATCCGCCAGTCACTGAGAATCTCGTTGACCTGCCCTGCCTTTAGCGCGGGGTGTGCAACATAGCGTGGAAGGGCGGCGATCCCCATGTCCTCGCGCGCCGCTAGCAGAAGGGCGGAGAGGTTATTCGAGCGCAGTGGCCCCTGGACCGACACGTTGATTTCTTCGCCCCCGGCGCCACTGAATTGCCAACGGGCATCGCCCTGAACCGTGCTGTAAATCAGGGCCTGATGACCCTTTAGCTCCTGTGGCTGTTTGGGACGTCCATTGGCCTTGAGGTAGGCGTGCGATGCCACCACCACCCAGGGATTGAGCCCGAGGTGTCGTGAGCCCAGGCTCGAATCTGCCAAGCGCCCCATTCGAATAGCCACATCA
>JBJOGU010000157.1:0-6600 GCA_046048075.1 Pseudomonadota bacterium | reverse complement strand
TTCCCTTCTCGGTCTTGGCCTCTGCTGTGCTTTTCACCGCGAGCGCCCAGGCAGCAGGGCTCAACGCCTCGGAACAGTCGGCGATCGATCAGGCCAACAGCAGTATTCAGGCGCTCGAGGTCGACCGGCTGGCCCTTCAGCGTAAGGCGCACCTCACCGAGAAGGACTGCTTCAAGCGATTCGTCTCAGCTGCATGCCTCGAGGAGGTTCGGCAATCCTATTTCACAGAGGAGCGAGAGATCGACCTCAGGATTGAGGAGCAGCGCCTGGTCATCCGACGCACAGAGGCCCAGGCGCGGCGGCGCGATCGCGAACAGCGTGCTGCAGAGCTCAAGGCGGGGCGGTCCTAGTGCCACTCCAAGACATTCGAACCCTCCAGATGCATATCCTTGAGCTCGAGTCCGAGCATAGGGAGTTGGATCACCTCATCGAGACGCTCGATTCATCCGTTGCCCGTGACGACCTCGCCATTCGTCGTCTTAAGAAGCGAAAGCTCGCCATCAAGGATCAGATTCGGACCCTCACTCAACAGCTGACCCCCAGCGAACCCGCCTAAATGCCTGCTGCCGGGGTTGCAGATTCGGAAGCGCTTGAGCGCCGCGTAGCGGATTTCCTCGGCGACGTGAGTTCAGCGTCCAGGGAGATACCCGGCTTTCAGCCTCGCGCACAGCAGCTCGCGCTGGCGCAGGCCATTGCCGAGACGATTCTCGTGCCGGGGCACCTCATCGCGGAGGCGGGCACAGGCATTGGAAAGACATTCGCATATTTGGTGCCCGCCATCCTGAGCGGCAAGAAGGTACTGGTATCCACTGCCACCAAGTCTCTTCAGGACCAACTCTTTAATCGGGATCTTCCCCGGCTCCTTCGACTTCTCGGCGTTCCCTTATCTGTCGCAAGGCTCAAGGGCAGGGCGAATTATCTGTGTCCCTATCGGCTCGAGAGGCTCGGTGCAGACTCTCGAGGCCTCCATCCAGCCGAACTGCAATCGCTCAAAGAGGTTCTTCGCTTCTCCAAAATCGATCCCGAGGGCGATGTGTCGGCCTGCACCACCGTGGCCGAAGGGGCATCGATCTGGCCCATGGTCACCTCAACGACAGAGAATTGCTTGGGATCAAAGTGTCCGAATTGGTCGGAATGTCCGGTGGTGAAGGCACGCGAGCGTGCTGCCAAGGCGGAGCTTCTCGTTGTTAATCACCACCTTCTCTGTGCCGACTTCGCACTTCGTGAGGTGGGCGAAGGCGACCTGCTTCCCGAATGTGACGTTCTAATCATCGATGAGGCCCACGCCTTGCCCGACATAGCCACCCAATTCTTTGGTCTGGGTCTCTCTACCCAGATGCTCTCGGTTTTCTCCAGGGAGATGTTGGCTGCTGGCCTGGCTCACGCCCAGGGCAGCGCCGATTGGGCTGGGCTGGCAGGTCATCTCGAGGCGGCCACAATGCAACTTCGAGCCGCAGTCGGGGCATCCAGTTCCGGCAACCTATCGGTGGGTCGGAAGCGATGGTCTGATCTGAGCCCGACCCAAAGAGAGGAACTGAACGCTTCAGTCAGCCTGCTCAGCGAACGTCTCGATGCCATTCGAATAGCCTTCGAAGGCCAGGGCGAACGACACCCGGAGTTGGCGCGCATTGGAGATCGAGCATCGGACCTCATCAATCGGTTGGCGAAACTCGAACCCGAATCAGATTCGCTCGATGACGAGAACTTGGCCACCGACCAGCAAGGTCTGCCAGGTGTGTATTGGATCGAGCAGAGTAGAAACGGCTGTAGCATGCACTGGGCGCCCATCGAGGTGGGTCCACTGTTGTCGGCCCGAATGCGTCAGCGCAGCAGTCAGAGTTGGATTTTTGTCTCGGCGACGCTCTGTGTGGCTGAGGACTTCTCCTACTTTACCGATCGAATTGGCCTTGCCTCAGCCAGAACCGAGCGGTTTCACAGCCCATTTGACTATGAGAGACAGGGTCTTCTGTGCGTGCCCGAGCAACTGCCGGACCCCAAGTCCAACAACCTCATAGAGCAGATACTCGCAGAGCCAGACATTCAATCATTGATCTCATCGGTACCAGGCGGAATTTTCATTCTCTGCACGAGCCACCGGGCGGTCGAGCAGGCGGCGCGATCAATGGGCCCGATCTGTATCCGTCAGGGCAGACCGCTTCTTGTTCAAGGGTCCGTCCCCAGAGACGCCTTACTCGAGCAATTTCGTAGAGACGGCAAGTCCGTTCTGATTGGCGCACAGAGTTTCTGGGAGGGTGTCGATGTTCCCGGAGAGGCACTCTCCATGGTTCTCATCGACAAGCTGCCCTTTGCCTCTCCCGATGACCCTATTCTTGAGGCTCGCATCCAGCGATCAAGAGCGATGGGGGGCGACGCATTTCGTGAGATTCAACTGCCTTCGGCCACGCTGGCTCTCAAGCAGGGTGTGGGGCGACTGATTCGCTCGGAGACCGACCGTGGCTTGGTGCTGGTTGGAGATAAACGGCTGGCAGAAACCGGTTACGGACGACAGATGCTGAGAAGCCTGCCAAGCTTCAAGCGAACCCGGTCACTTTCCGACGCTGGGCTGTTTTTCCCAAAACTTCAGTCGTGACCACGTCCCCGACCCGGCAGAAGGACTCGCGGTGGTCTCCGCGGAGCGAACCTTTGGGTCGTAGGCTTTACGCAGATAAGGACTCGATGGATAGTTCTTCTCGAGGACACGGCGGGCGTCGTCACGAAGCTGGTCGAGTCCAAGGGCGTTGTAACCAAACACCATCTGGGCCAATGCCTCCTCGACAACCGGGGCATCTTGGTATTGCTTTACCACCGACTGAGCACGGTTAACCCCCGCCAAGAAGGCACCTCGGCGAAGGTAATAGCGAGCTACATGAACGTCATTCTGGGCCAACATATTAACGAGAAAGCGGGTTCGAGCTGCCGCATCTTCAGCGTATTTGCTATTCGGGAATCGGGTAACCAGTTCCTTGAATGCATCGAAGGCCTCTTTGGCCGCCTTGGGGTCGCGCTCGGCCATGTCCTCACCCGTAATGGATGTAAAAAGCGAAGCGCGGTCATTGAAGTTGATTAGCCCCTTGAGGTAGAGGACGTAGTCCACGGACTCGTGATTCGGGTAGAGGCGCAAAAAGCGATCGACCGCGGCCAGCGCAAGCCCCAGTTCATTGTCCTTCCAGTGGGCGTAGGCGGTGTCAATTTGAGCCTGCTGCGCGTAACGCCCGAAGGGATAACGAGATTCAAGCTTCTGGAGCAGACCGATGGCAACGGCCCAGTTGCCCGCATCCATCTCCTCCTTCGCCTCCGAGTAGAGACGGTCTGCAGTCCAACCGGCTGTCTCATCGCGTTCGGCCATGCCCGCACAGCCAGCGAGTGCCCCAATTAAAAAGACTGACAATAAAAGGGGGACAATCGACCTAGGAATATGGCCCAACTTGATATGCCTACAAGTGAAAGACGAGTGCTTGCTCAAGAAGACGCCCTCATGATGAGTCCCGTCGAGTCAGACGAGGAATCATTTGATTATAGCGAGGCCCAGCAATTCTCAGTGTCCTCGGAACATGATGGCCTGCGCCTTGATCGGTTTTTAAGTCTGATGATTCCGAATCTATCCAGGGCAAGGCTGCAGGCCTGGATCGAGGCAGGCACGGTCTGTGTCAATGAAGAGGTCTGCGAGAAGTCATCCAGAAGCATCACAAGCAACGATCGGGTGGTGGTTCAGCCCATTGAACCACCCGTATCTGCCGAGTGGATTCCCGAGGATATTCCGCTCGATCTGGTCTTTGAAGATGCACACATTCTTGTTGTCAATAAGCCGGCGGGCTTGGTCGTTCACCCAGCTGCGGGCCATCCCAGAGGCACACTGCTCAATGGCCTGCTTCACCACTATCCCGACGCCGCACGTCTTCCTCGAGCGGGCATTGTCCACCGGCTCGACAAGGACACCTCGGGCCTGATGGTCGTGGCCAAGACACTGTCCTCGCAGACCGAGTTGGTGCGCCAAATTTCCGGGCGGGAGGTCCGCCGGGTCTACAGAACCTTGGCCTGGGGTATTCCCACCAAGTCCCAGACCATCTCAGAGTGGATCGGTCGAGATCCACGCGATCGCCAAAAGATGGCCCGACTGGCGACGGGGCAGGGGAAGGCTGCCGTGACACATGTTGAGACCATTCGATTTGGCACCCTGATTGATCGAGAGGTTGCAGAATGTGAGTGTCGCCTAGAGACGGGCAGAACGCATCAGATTCGGGTGCACCTTGAATATGTTGGCTGTCCAATCGTGGGCGATCCGCTCTACTCCAAGAGGGCGCCCATCAAGGGACCGGTGATTGGTTTCCATCGCCAAGCGCTCCACGCAACCGCGTTGGGACTCGCCCATCCCCACTCCGGCGAGGCGCTCATGTTTAATGCGCCACCGCCAAAGGACCATGCCGACTTGCTCGAGCGAGTCTCTTGGAATGCCTAAGGCAGCGGCGGTGGATACGCCTTCGCACGGTCAAGTGGTGGACTTCATCTCGGGCTGGCCTAACCCCGTGCGCGCCGCTATTTCGAGGCGGTTTCCTGCGGGAATCCAAGCGGGAGCTGAACCCCTTCTTATGAACTCGCCAGAACCCGCCTTTGCACATGGCTTCAACCTGGGAGCCCATGTTGGAGATGCAGTCGGTCGCGTTGTAGAGCATCGATCGTTTTACGCAAGAGCCATCAGATCAAGACCAGTGTGGCTCAATCAGGTGCATGAAAAGGCCGTTCTGAATCTTGACCATCTCACAGACGAGGAGATAGTTGGTTTGGATCAATCGATCCAATCAGACCACGCGCGCCAACGGGCGACCGCCGACGCCTGTTTCACGACCCAACCGGGTCGGGCCTGCACGATCATGTTTGCAGACTGCTTGGCGGTTCTCCTTGCCCATTCATCCGGTCAAATCGTGGGCGCTGCCCACGCAGGCTGGCGGGGGCTTGCCGGAGGAGTGTTGGGCGCACTCTTGGAGGAAATGAAGACAAATTGCCCGAGTGGCTCGGTCGGGAATCAGTGGCTTGCCTGGTTGGGCCCCTGCATCGGTCCAGCGTATTTCGAAGTGGGCCCCGAGGTGGTCGAGGCCATGGTCTCGGCTGGGCTCCCGGCTCGGACCACACCAGGACGTGGCGATCGGGTCTACCTTAACCTGCAGGATTTGGCATTCGAGGCCCTCCACCAAGCCGCTAGGCGTCTGGAGGTCGGGGTGGAGGTTCTGGGGCGCGACCCACGTTGCACCTATTCCGACGAAGTAGCCTGTTTCTCGCACCGACGAGACGGCCGATCAGGCCGCATGGCGGCCTCCATTTGGGTCTCCGACGAGGCGAAATGATTTGATTTCCCCCCAGTCGCGACGCACAATGAGGCAAGGCCCAGCGGCGACCGAGCGTCCCATTCGGGAACGTGGCTCGGGGCGGCTGGGAATGGGTTAAACAAAAAGAATAAGGGGCTGGTTGCGAAGCCTGTGCAACCGCCCGATACACAGGGGAGTCACCAGTCCATGAATCAGCCGCAAATGGTCCCATCACTTGAGAAGCTTCAGTCCATTCAGCAGGAGTATTTTCAGAAGCTCTCGGCCGTGCTGACTTCATCGGAACAAGCCAGCAAAATGGCCTCGACCGACCGACGTTTTTCCTCACCATGTTGGGTCAACAGCAATCCGTTCTCCACCATGGCAGCGCTCTATCTTCTCAATGCCGAGACACTTATGGCCATGACCGACGCGGTCGACATGGATGAGAAGTCTCAGCAGAAGCTCAAGTTCATGGTGCAGCAGTGGGTTGATGCAGCCTCTCCATCGAACTTCTTGGCAACCAACCCCGATGCCCAACAAAAGCTCATTGAGTCCAAGGGCGAGAGCCTCCGTGTGGGACTAGAGCAGCTTGTCTCCGACCTCAGTAAGGGTCGAATCACCCAGACCGACGAATCCGTCTTCGAGTTGGGAAGAAACCTCGCCATCACACCCGGCGCAGTGGTCTTCGAGAATGAGATCTTTCAACTCATTCAGTACACCCCCACCACCCCGAAGGTCGGCAGCCGGCCTCTTCTCATGGTTCCGCCGAGCATCAACAAGTTCTACATCATGGACCTTCAGCCAGAGAGCTCCCTGGTGAAGTTCGCCCTCGACCAGGGCCATCAGGTTTTTCTCGTCAGCTGGGTCAACCCCGGGGCCGACCTTGGATACCTGCGTTGGGACGACTACGTGGAGGAGGGCATCCTCAAGGCGATCGATGTAACCAACGAAATAGCGGGAAGCGATGACCTCAATATTCTGGGCTTCTGCGTCGGCGGCACAATGACCGTTACAGCCCTGGCCGTGCTTGCTGCCAGAGAACAACAGAAGGTCAACTCGCTCACCCTGATGACCACCTTGCTTGATTTCTCCAACACCGGAGTGCTCGATATTTTCATTAATGAGCAGCATGTGGCCATGCGTGAATCTCAGATCGGTGAGGGTGGAATTCTTCCCGGCCAGGAATTGGCCACCACCTTTTCGTTCTTGCGCCCCAATGACTTGGTATGGAACTACGTGGTGAAGAATTACCTCAAGGGGGAGAACCCCCCACCTTTCGATATTCTCTATTGGAACTCCG
>JBJOGU010000156.1:0-7078 GCA_046048075.1 Pseudomonadota bacterium | reverse complement strand
GAGAAATGAACTGCAATATTGTGGAACGCAAGAAGAATCCAAATAAGAGCACCACCTGCACTTATAAGTGCCCAGACGGTCAGCCGGAGTTCGTGAACGTGGACGAAGGCTTTAGCTGCCCAGCCGTGGCCAATGTGCTTCGGAAATAGCCAGAGACAAGAGGGCAATGCGGCCAGAGTGCAATGAGGCAATAGGCCCATGAATCGAAGCACCTCTCTCCTGCTCAATTTCGGGCATGCGCTCGATCACCTGGTGCTGCTCGTATTTGCCTCTGCCGTCACCAGCATCGCGGCCGACTTCGGTGTGGAGCGGTGGGAAGACCTCATGCCCTATGCCGCTGGCGCCTTTGTCATGTTCGGAGTGGGGTCCATCCCCGCAGGGCGCCTGGGCGACCTCTGGGGCCGCCGACCCATGATGCTGGTCTTCTTCTTTGGAACCGCTGTCTCATGCGCACTGGTCGCCCTCACCCAGACGCCCCTTCAGCTGGCCATGGCGCTCTCGTTGCTCGGTGCCTTCGCGGCCATCTATCACCCCGTTGGTATTCCAATGCTGCTCTCGTCCGCAGACCGCCCGGGGATGGTGATTGGCTGGAACAATCTGGCCGGCAACATGGGCATTGCGGTTGCGGCCCTTTTGACAGGCTTGGCCGTTAAATACATGGGTTGGCGAGGCGCCTTTCTGCTGCCCGCAGCCATCTCTTTCGTGCTCGGCTGGCTCTTTTGGATCAAAGCACCCGTAGAGACCGAAGCGCCCTCCAAGCGCCCGAAAACAAATACGACCGTGGACCGCTCCGCGATGACCCGTGCGCTCATTGTGATGACGGTCGCGGCCACCTCGGGGGCCCTGCTTTTTAACTTCACGACCAACGGCAACACGGAACTCATGCGTGAGCGGCTTGCCGAAATCACCGCCGATCCCGCCTCTATTGGACTCTTGCTGGCTGTCATCTATGCAGTGGCCGCCTTTAGCCAAGTCATTGTTGGGTCACTCATTGACCGAGTTCGAATGAAGCCATTGTTTCTTGGAATCGTGGTCTCGCAGGTTCTTCTTCTCTCGGTTTCGGCCCATGCACATGGCTGGTGGCTATTCTTCTTGGCATTGGGCTTTATGGCCTCCATCTTTGCAGCCATTCCATTTATTGATGCGGTGGTTGTTCGTTATGTCGATGACCAGATGCGCAGTCGCGTCACCGGCATACGCATTGCCATTGCGTTTGGCATCAGCGGCATTGCTGTCTACTTGCTTGGCCCCATTGTGAAAGGCGCTGGCTTCGATACTTTGCTGCTCGCCATGGCCGGCATCGCCTGCATCACGTTTCTAACCGTTCTCTGGCTCCCAACCGAATCGAATTCTCAGCGGCCGCCCTCGCAATGGGGTTAGCCTGTTATGCGCTGGCGCGGCAACCTAATGAGGGAAATCAACAGCGATGGCTTTCGCCGTTGGTATGAGCGGCAACTCATTGGCGGCTTTACCTTTATCACCCTGGGCCTTCTTTTAATTGTTGCGGGAGCCGCATTCCTAGAGGTCTGGCTTGGACACGAATCGGCCACGGTGGACCTCCTCTCTGCCGGGCTTGCATTCATTTCACTTGGAACAGGGGGCTATTGTTGGGTAAAGGCCGCCGAAACAATTGGCGCCGCGGAGCACCTGGCACAGCAGGCCGTCTGTGCCTCGTGCAAGGCTTATGGGCGCATGGAGATCGTCTCTGAGATACACGGCGGCGCAAGCACCACATACCGATCCCTCTGCAGACGTTGCCACCACGAGTGGGGAATGATCCTTTAAGTCGCGTGGTGCTTCCGATGCAGCGGTGATGGATTAAAATGGGGACATGCTTTCTTTTGAGTGGCTGCCAAATGGGCCACCTCAGCTCAGCCTGCTGTCGACATTGGCCGTTCTCCTGCTGGCAGGCAGCCTAACCTTAAAGGCCCTTGTCTCCCGTCTACGCCTCCCGGAGGCCACTGCCCTCACGCTGTGTGGCATGGCACTCGGGCCGACCGGACTGGGGCTGATTGAACCCAGCAAGATCCCTGGGCTGACTGTGCTCGCGGACTTATGCATCGGTCTTGTGCTATTCGAACTCGGTCACCGCTTCGATTGGCGATGGCTTGTTCTTGAGCGAGCGGCACTGCGAACATCGGTGTCGCAGGCACTGGGCGTCTTCCTCGCATGCCTGTGTCTCTTGCTAATGCTTGGGTACAGTATCGCGCTGAGCATGCTCATCGCGGCGGCACTCTCAACCAGTTCGCCTGTTGTTGGCCTTCGTGCATCGCAGGAACTTCGATCCGAAGGACAGGTGACTGAACGCCTTCTTCACAGCCTTGTTATCCACTGCGTGACCGGATTCACTCTGCTGTTGATTTCTATCCAGTTACTTCACATGACACAGTCAGAGTCGATTGTGTCCGCGGTGATTGAGTCTATTTACTGGGTCATCGGGTCGGCGCTTGTGGGGTTTCTTCTTGCCCGAATCATTCAATGGGCCGCCACGCATCTTGGCTCCCAGCGCGGCATACAGTTATTGCTCGTCCTCGGTGTTGTGGCATTGGTTGTGGAGCTCAGCGGGGCCCTTGAGCTCTCGGCCTTGATTGCCCTCCTGGTGTTCGGAATCGCCAGCAGAGGAAAGGGAAGACGCATCCAACTCCGGGGCATCGAGGACCCGAGCCTCCGACTCGTCACCTTCTGCTTCATTTTTGTGTATCTGGGCCTAGCGATTCCGGTGCAATGGTCTTTCGAGTTCTTGGCGATTTCGCTTCTACTAATGAGTGTTCGACTGGTGGCCCTGTGTTTGATTGGAGTCACCAGTTACCGCGCCAACCGGCTGCCCCTTCGTCACTCAATCGCATGGTCCGTCGCGGCAATGCCAATCGCAGGCATTAGTGTCTTATTGCTCGGACAGGTGGACCGAATGTATCCAATGGTTCAGCCGGGCCTCGATGCAATCGTTGGGCCGATTCTTCTCGCTAGTCTGATTATTGGACCCATTCTTGTTCGCTGGGGATTGCGGCATTCGGGCGAGGCATCAACCGATGATTGAATTCATCCCGTCCAAACCGCTGACCCTTGGGGTTGAGCTGGAGCTACAGCTGCTCAATCGGCGTGACTACAACCTAACCCGATCCGCCAGTGACCTGCTCAATCGGCTTGCAACAATTCCGCATGGATTCGATATCAAGCCCGAAATCACTGAATCCATGATTGAGATTGCAACAGGCGTGCATTCCGAGGTCTCCACACTCTCTGATGAGCTTCACTCGATACGAAAACTTTTGCTTCAGGAAGCGCAAAAACTGAATGTTGCAATCGCTGGGGGAGGTGCACACCCATTTCAGCACTGGCATAACCAACGAATAGCCGACCACGAACGGTATCGAAATGTATCGGAACTCTACGGTTACCTCGCCAAGCAATTCACCGTCTACGGGCAACACATTCACATCGGATGCCCCACCGGCAGCGATGCATTGCGACTTGCCCTATCGATGCACGCCCATGTTCCAGCTTTTATTGCATTGTCGGCGGCCTCTCCCTTCTACCAGGGGGTCGATACGGCGTTCCAGTCCTCGCGAATCAATAACGTCAACGCCTTTCCCCTGAGCGGAAGAATGCCGAGCCTGTTGCGTTGGGAGGAGTTCGAGAGGTACTTCATTGAGATGCGTCATCTGGGCGTGATCGAGTCGATGAAGGACTTCTACTGGGATATTCGGCCTAAACCCGAGTTTGGGACTATTGAAATTCGTGCGTGTGACTCTCCGATTGATATCCCGCTTGCTGTTGAGATCACTGCATACGCCCAATCGATCGCGGAGGAACTCATGGACTTCTCACCCAGCTCCAAGTGGATTGAGCGCATGGAGAGGGCATTCAGTTACAACAAGTTTCAAGCCAGCCGTTTTGGACTCAGGGGCCGCTTTATTTCGCCAGATTGTGATGATGACCTCTCGATTGCCGATTTCGTGTTGAAGGCACTGAATCGTCGAATCGCCAAGGACCATAGTGCCGATCGCCGCGCGCTACTAGAGCGGCTGCTAACGCGAATCGCCGCTGAAAAATCAGGCGCAGACTGGCTACGAGACTGCTATCGCCAGACCAACTGCCTCGAGGACACCATGCGGCTGAGCAGCGAACGATGGTCTGGGGAGCTGAGCGAACCCGCCTCAATCCCCTTTCATTAACGCGGGATTGTTCCCACCATGCAACTTTCGTCCAAGGCCCTTCTCAAAGACCAGGGATTAAAAGAATAAAAGGGCCGGTCATGTCTGCTGAAACACAAGTTGTTGCCTCCATCATCTTCGCATTAGCGATTCTTCATACCTTCTCCACCAAGTACGTCGAGCGCCTGGCCCAAAAGTTTCCGCGGCACCACGGATTACTTCACTTCTTTGCAGAGGTCGAGTGTGTCTTTGGGATCTGGGCCTTCATCTTGTTCGCCACCCTTATCGGCATAGAGGGCCTCAAGCCCGCCATGGACTACATCGATGGGAGAAATTACACCGAACCTCTTTTCGTCTTCGCGATCATGGTCGTGGCCGGTAGCCGCCCAGTCCTCTATGCCGCACAGGCCGTCGTAGCCTTTATCGCTCAGAGGCTTCCCCTCGATAACTCATTGGCCACCTATCTGGTCATCATGACGGTCATTCCATTGCTGGGCTCTTTCATTACCGAGCCCGCGGCCATGACACTCGCTGCCTTCATGCTGCTCAAGATTTTAAAGAGCTCAATGAGCAGCAAATTACTCTATGCAACGATTGGTGTGCTCTTTGTGAATGTCTCGATTGGCGGCACGCTCACCCATTTTGCAGCCCCGCCTGTGCTCATGGTGGCGGCCACCTGGAATTGGGACACCCCATTCATGCTCACGAACTTTGGCTGGAAGTCCGCACTGGCCGTGGCCATTAACGGTGCGGCAGTCAGCTACTGGTTTCGTAAGGAGCTCGTGGCTGCTTCAAGAGCCAGCCTTGCATCGGCTGATGACGCGCCAAGCATTCCCCCGGTTCCCGGTTCGTTCATCGCCCTTCATCTTCTGCTGATCGCGAGCATCGTCTTTTTTGCCCACCATCCTGCCATTTTCTTGGGCATTCTTCTCATTTTCCTGGCCATCGCTGCCGCCTACCCCGAGCACCAAGACCGACTGATCCTCCGCGAAGGCCTTTTGGTTGGCTTCTTCCTCGCAGGCTTGGTGATCATTGGAGGCATGCAGGCTTGGTGGTTGCAGCCGTTGCTCACGCAGATGTCGCCCTCGGCGGTCTTCTTTGGTGCGGCCGGTCTCACCGCCTTTACAGACAATGCCGCGCTGACCTACCTGGGCTCACTCGTTCAGGGCCTCAGCGATGAGTTCAAGTACGCGTTGGTGGCCGGCGCGGTGGCGGGCGGGGGGCTCACGGTGATCGCCAACGCCCCCAATCCTGCCGGGGCCACGCTGCTGAAGGTGCGATTCGAGGGCCAAATTATTCAGCCGATGGGACTCTTGCTCGGGGCTCTACTACCGACCGCGGTGGCTATTGCGTGCTTGAAATATTTGTAATTGGTGCCCGGAGCGGGAATCGAACCCGCACGCCTTGCGGCTCGGGATTTTAAGTCCCGTACGTCTACCTATTTCGTCATCCGGGCGGTGAACTCTTGTGAGTTTAACCGCCCGTTTCGATTATCGAAACGACCTACTCACCAATTGAGACCACCAGCTGAGGGTCGAAATGTGGGTTCTCCCAGCCAAGGTCCTGCGGAGTCTTCGCCGCGCTAAGTCCCTGCGCATAGCTTCCCGGATTGGTCAGCACCCGACAGCGCCCCACCTTGTAATCGAAGCTGTCGTGTACATGGCCATGCACCCATAAGTCCGCCTTCTCCACCAAGTGTGTGAGGTCGGAGATAAAGCCCGCATTGCAGGGGTCATCGGCAAAGCGCGGATGAACGCTACCGGGATGCGGCCCATGGTGGGTCACCACCACCGTGGGTCCAGCAAAAGGTTCTGCCAACCTCGCCTCGAGCCAGGCCCGATCCCTTTCGTGCAGAGAGAGCGCCTTGGATGCAGGGAATCGCTCCATAGGTGATGTCACACCCATGATCTTTCTGTGGTCCGCCAACCGGGCCTCGCAGGCTTTCATGGCTCGTGGCTTCTGGTCCTCACCATTGAGGCAGTAATCGGTCCACAAGACACAGCCGAGAAAACGGACCCCCTGATAGACCCACTCTGTTCGATCCATCAAAATGATCGCGGTGTCTTGCGACTGCTTCTTGATCGCCGTCAATGTCTGGTCAACGGTGTGCTCATAAAATTCATGATTGCCGGGGACATAGAGCACCGGGTGCGGCCATTTTTTAAAAAAGGAGATGGCCTTGGTGTCGTTGTGGATGTCGCCAGCGAGTACCAAGACGTCGGCCCACGGCGTATAGAGCCGATCAATACGAATGAAGTCGGAAAATTTTTTCTGGACAAACTCCAGATGCAAATCGGATGCAACATGAATTTTCATTTCGACAAGTTACGCCTTCTTCGCCAAAACACTCAAGCGACCGCCAATCAAAAGAGGTGAGCCCATTCAAGGACTGTCATCGGAAGCGGTTAAACTAAGAAGATTGTCGCAAATTAATCGATTTTGGTTTGTACAAGCAGCAAAAAAGAACTCAAAAACCCCAGAGGCACTTGCACCATGAGCGAAAGCACGCAGTACGTCGCGGCAGTGATTTTTAGCATTGCGATACTTCATACATTCTTGGCTGCAAGCGTTGCCAAGTTGGGTCATCGGTACCCAGGGCATGAGGGACTATTCCACATCCTCGGCGAAGTCGAGGCCGTATTCGGCTTCTGGTCGATCATCCTGTTTGGGTATCTCCTCTATGCCGAGGGCTTCCGCGATGCGGTCGATTACATCGACTCTCGGAACTACACCGAACCACTTTTTGTGTTTGTCATTATGGTGGTTGCAGCCAGCCGCCCCGTAATGACGGGTGCTCGTTGGCTCGTCGAGTTCTTGGCCCAGAAGCTTCCGGTGGACGACGCCATTGCCCGCTTCTTTCTGATTATGGGCCTGGTCCCCCTGCTTGGCTCGCTGATCACAGAGCCAGCCGCAATGACCCTCGC
>JBJOGU010000155.1:0-3281 GCA_046048075.1 Pseudomonadota bacterium | reverse complement strand
TTTAAAAGGTTAATATGTTCCGCATCCTAGTCACCAATCAGAAGGGCGGCGTTGGCAAGAGCACCATCTCTGCCAACCTGGTGCACTACTTTGCGGCCCATTTGGGCAAGCGCACCACCCTCGTCGACTTCGACAGCCAAGGCTCCTCAACCCGTTGGGTCCGTGGCGCCCAGTCGCCCAAGGCCACCAACCCGGTTCGCCTGCACACCATCGAGTTCCCCAAGGCAGGCGGCTTCAACAGACTGCTCATCGATGTCCGTAAGACCCTGCGGGGCTTTGCAGACGACACAGATATTCTCCTAGCCGACCTTACCTGGAACGACTTCCTCGATGGGGAGCTCCTATTTGAGTTCGATCTGGTCATCATGCCCTCTGCGGTCTCCGAGGTGGAGTTGGTCACCACCATCGAATTTGCCAAGAAGCATAAGTGGGTCTTCGAAGCACCCAGATACCACCCAACCCTGGTGATTGCGCCAAGCCGCGTTCGCGCGGATCAACTCAACGCCGTCCACCGCTCCTCCGAGCGCTTCCCCGTCTCATTTGTTCTGACACCTCCTATCTTGGATGCCGTGGATGCCAAGCGTGCTTTTGCAGAAGGCTTCTTGCTAAGTCACAAGAACAAGAAGCTTGCAGAGTCATTCATGCAGTTTGCACGGGCAGTCGAGCAGACCATCTCCTTACATGCCGCCCAACAGACCCGCCCACCCACTGAGGGTCTCGCTGCCTCTGCTTCTCGCAGCCCGCTTCTGCACTCCGACCTGAAATACCGTGTGGCGGTATCCCAAGCGGAGCGCAATGCCGGAGCGGAGAAAACGGTCACACACGTGGGCAAACCTCTGGTCATTCCACCGAGCATTGCCAAGCCCAAGCCAGCTCCAACCACCCATACGTCTACCCACGCGGCAGTGGCCAATGGTGCCCCCACGCAGGGCACCACCGTCGATCAAAGCAAGTCCGAAGCCCAGACCAAGCCCGTACTGCGTTTGGTCACGCGTCTCTTTGGCTCGAACTCCCCGAGCAACAAAAAGTAGTTTTTAACTGCCGCCGAAGCGCTTCGTAATCACGTTCGCTGCCAAGGCACTGATATTGGCGCGAACGGTGGCAGCCTCGAGGTTTTGCTGCTCCATGTCTGCCAAGACCTTCAGCGTGTGAAGAAGGTCATCTCGGGTCTCGCGTATCTGGCGCTCTACCTTTGCAAGCTTGGCAATGATTTCCTGCCGTTCATGTAGGCACTCTTCCATGTGACGGCTGATGTCGGCCACATCCCGCCAATTCGGTCCACGGGTGGTGAGTTCGCCACTGGGGTTGCTCTGCTGAAGGGCTAAAAATAGACTGTTTAGAGAGTCTCCGACCTGGGCCAAGGCCGCGGCCTCACTCTGCGCTGCCTGAGCCCGGGCCTGGTCTTGCGCCAGTGCCGGTGGAAGGGGGTTGCTATCAATGGTGCGATGCTCGCGGAGCCGAGCCAGGTCCTCATAGCGTGGCGCGTCATCGGCCACATCCTCAACGACAATCGCTGGGTCTTCGGCCAGCAAAACGGCTTCGCCCTGCTCAACCAAATCGTCTTCGAGTGACTCCGACTCCGCTTCTTCGGAGCTGTCCTTTAAATCAACATCTTCAACCTCCGACTGTTCGCCGGGCCGCATGCCGTCTGGCCTTGGAGGCTTCCCAGCCGACTGCCACCCTTGATCGGGTGAGTAGATTTTGACGCCCTCCGTGGGCAGCTCGAATTCGTTGTTCATCAAGCCAGCGGTCCGAAATCGTTGGTGAATCCTGCTACTGTATCAATCATGATCGCAAACCGCTTGTTTTTGCTCGGCAACGCCCTGGTCTTGCTTCTGGTCGTGGGTCAGAGAAGCTCTCTGCCCGGCGGTGGGCTCGAGACCTTGCCTTGGTCGACTTTCGGCACCGAACTCCAAGCCATTGTGACCGAGGCCACTCTATCGAGTGCCGCCCTGCTCTGCCTCTGGATTCTTCTTACCAGCGGTTGGCTTGTGTTGACTCTAATCATCGAGCGTCGCCACCGAATTGAGACAGCAGCCCGAGCGAAAAACCTTAAGGAAGCATCCGATCGGTCTGAACACGATAGCCCAAACCTCCGAATGGATGGATCACCCGGCCCCCATAATTCCTCCGCCCCTGCTGACCTGGAATCAAATCCCTCGGCAAACCCCTCCGATCGCACTTGGCAGACACATCACTCAGAGCCCTCGCTCGGTGGATCAAGCGCACAAGGTGCAGGCCCTCAATCCACTCAGCCAACAGAAGGCCATGCAGACAATGGGGAGGACTCGGGTTATCGAGGGCAACCATCATCGGCCAACGCCTCCGACATCTCCGGCGTTTTAGCTGGCGTAAAGGAACGCAATAAGTCCCTCTCTCCCGAGGCCCGAGCCGAGATCGCCCGGCTGCAGGCCGCCTTGCAGACGCTCAGCGACCAGGCCGCTGACGAGGCAAAGAAAGATGACGCCACCCCCAGTGCCTCAGCCAGTTAAGACAGTTGGGCTGATTGGGCTTGGCGCCATGGGCATGGGCATGGCCCAGTCGCTTCGTCGCGGTGGCTTCCAAGTTGCGGTCTGCGACCGCCGCTCAGATCTCGTTGAGAAATTTTTGACAGAGGACGGTGGAGGCATTGCCTGTGAAGGCCCGCTCGACCTCGCCAAGCATTGCGCAGTCATTGTCTCGGTGGTGGTCAACGCCGCCCAGACCGAAGACCTGCTTTTCGGCGAAGGCAAGCTTGCCCAGGCCATGCAAAAGGGCAGCCTCTTTGTGATGTGTTCCACCGTCGATCCCAACTGGTCCCGGCAGCTCGGCGAGCGGCTCTCGGCCCTGGGCATTCTGTATCTCGATGCGCCGATCTCTGGGGGGGCGGCCCGTGCGGCCAAAGGCGAGATCACCATGATGACCGGTGGCGATCCTCAGGCCTACGCAATCGCAGACCCGATCCTTCAAGCCATGGCCAGCAAGGTCTACAAGCTTGGCGCAGCCGGCGATGGAAGCAAGATCAAGATCGTGAATCAACTGCTGGCAGGAGTGCACATTGCCGCGGCCGCTGAGGCCATGGCCCTAGGCATCCGCGAGGGGCTCGAGCCCGCTGCACTCTATGAAGTCATCACCAATAGCGCGGGCAACAGCTGGATGTTTGAGAACCGCATGCCGCAGGTGGTCAACGGCGACTATGCCCCACTATCGGCCGTCGACATCTTCGTCAAAGACCTCGGCATCGTGCTCGATACAGCCCGAGCCAATAAGTTTCCGCTGCCACTGGCCGCCACTGCCCACCA
>JBJOGU010000154.1:0-5433 GCA_046048075.1 Pseudomonadota bacterium | reverse complement strand
ACGAGCAGGCCAGCCTGCAGGCCCGCAAAGAACGTGACCAACAGCCAGCCCAGAAAGCCCAGCGCAACCAGGCCGATTCGATTGCCAAGCGATGCGAGCATGGCTACTTCTGAATGCCCGTGCCCTTCGCCTGCCACATCAGCGCAGTTGCCCGGCTGGGCTCGTTCTGCATGGGCAGACCCGCCTGGCTCCAGCCCACAATAGAGTCGGCATACATCCTTGCATTGGTCTGTCCAAGCACCTCAGAGAGAATGAACCAGCTGGTCGCAGCCCAATGCCCAGCATTGCAGAAGGAGACAGTGGGCTTTCCAATCAACCCCTCGCGCTTGGCCACCGCGAGCAAACGGTCTTTTTCAAGGAGTCGGCCGGTATTGGCCACGAACCATTCCTCGCTGTCGAGCCATTTGGAATCGGGGATGGTTCCCCAGCGGGCTGCAGCTGCATGGCGCATCTGCCCAAGGTGAAAGTCTTCAGGTCGCGCATCCACGAACACAGGCTTGTTGGTGGATGCCGCATGCAACTCCTTGGCCTTGGCCGTGGAGAGAAGCATCTCGGCCTGGTACTCAAGCCTCTCCTGGGATGGAGTGACCTTGGGCTGGTCTTTCTCCAGCGGTAACTTGGCGGCCATCCATGCGCCCAGGCCACCATTGAGAATGGCAATCTCTTTGAAGCCGGCAGCCTTGAGGGTCCAGTAGATGCGAGCCGGGCCACCGAACTCGGTGGGGTCTGCCCCAGAGCCCGACAAGACCACGGGCGTGGTCCGCTTGAGACCCAATTGGTTGACCAGTTTCTCTAATTGCGCAATGGGCAGAACCGCGCCTGGGGCCTCTTTGGGGCCCCGAAGATTCGAGTAGGGGAAGGGCAGGGCCCCAGGAATATGACCCGCTGCGTAGTTAGGTGTCTTCTGATCGGTCTGGAGTAACTCGCGGGTGTCGAGCACGGCGACCTTCTTTTGCTCCACCAAGGGCTTGAGTTGGGCCACGGTGACCACCGGACCGGGCAGGACCTGGGCGACTGCATGGGCACCCACCCCCATGAGAAGGGTCAGTGAGAGGGCCAGAAAAGAGGGGGGAGCGAGGACCGCGCGCATGCCGACAACCTTTGTTATTTTTGAAGATTGCGTACTCTATCGATCTCCACCAATTTCCGCTCGTGGCCTTGGGAATAAGCTTATGACTTTCCCTCGGCAGTCCTACCAAGGGGGATCCGTGACGAAGGTGAATCGATGAAGACTGAGCTTGAATCCGCCATTTTGGGCGGCGGCTGTTTCTGGTGCCTAGAGGCGGTGTTCCAGCGAATCGCGGGCGTAGAAGAGGTGGAGTCGGGCTACTGGGGCGGAATTGTTGCCAGCCCGAGCTACGAGCAAGTCTGCTCAGGCCGCACCGGCCACGCCGAGGTGGTCCGCCTGCGCTTTGATCAAAACAAGATCGACTATGCCGATCTGCTCAATGTCTTCTTCTCCATCCATGACCCCACCACACTGAACCGGCAGGGAAACGACACGGGCACTCAGTATCGGTCGGTGATTGTGGCGCTCCGAGATGCCCAGATGCAGGCGGCCAAGAAGGCCATGACACAGTACGCAAAGGACAACCCCACGGCAGGCCGTGTGGTGACTGAGTTGCACGAGTTAACGGAGGAAGAGTGCTTCGGCGCGGGTGCGCTTACCCGCGTGAAGTTCTGGCCCGCGGAGAGTTACCACCAGAATTACTTCAACCGACATCCCGCCGAGCGGTACTGCGTGTTCGTGGTTGCCCCCAAGGTTATCCATGCCGAACAGGCATTCCCGGGGATGCTGGCGCAGAAGGATTAAGGCGCCAGCCGAACCCACTAAGGCGCCAGCCGCACCACCTCCCAAGTCTTCGCAAGCTGGCTGAACCGGTACTGGAGCCGGTCGTGGAGTCGGGAGCGGCGACCCTGCCAGAACTCAAAGCGCTCGGGCACCAACTGGTAGCCCCCCCAGTTGGTGGGCCGCGGTGGATGCTCTCCGAGTGTGGCCTTCATAGATTCGTGGGCCGACTCCAACCACTGCCGACTCTCAATGACTTGTGACTGCGGTGAGGCCCAGGCGCCGAGCTTGCTTCCCAGCGGCCGCTCGGCGTAGTAGCGCTCGGAGTCCTCGGCCGAGAGCCGGCCCACCCTACCGTCGATGCGAATCTGCCGCTCGAGGTCGGGCCAGAAAAAGACCAGACTGGCGTAGGGCTGGGCCATGAGCGCCTGGCCCTTGGCCGAGTCGTAGTTGGTGAAAAAACTCAGCCCCTGCTTGGAGACATTGCGAAGTAGAACAATTCGGCCGCTGGGCCGGCCATCGGGGGCCACGGTGCAGAGTGTCATGGCATTGGGCTCGGGCACCTCCGATTGAATGGCCTCATTGAGCCACTTCTGGAGTTGGTCGATGGGGTCCGAGGCGAGGTCGGCGGTGTCAAGACTTGCCAAGGCGTAGTCTCGGCGGAGGGATCGGATGTCGGTCATTTCGGCTGAGCGCTCTAGATGGGAGATGCAGTGGGAGTGGGAGTTGCATTGGATGACGGGGGAAGACCCTGAAAGTGTAAAGGACTCCCTGGCTTACACTGCAATCCATGAAGCCCGTCATTCAGGCGAAAAATGTTCTCGGCACGGAGTTGCAACCCTGCGGGTTCGACCCCCTCACGGGCTTTTTCAGAGATGGCTGCTGTAACACCAGCGAGGAAGATTTTGGTCGTCATACAGTCTGTGCTGTGATGACCGACGCCTTTCTGGTTTTTTCGGCCCACCGAGGCAACGATCTCAGCACACCGCGACCGGATTTTCGTTTCCCTGGGCTCAAGGCAGGCGACCGTTGGTGCGTCTGTGCAGGCCGCTGGCGCGAGGCGGCCGATGCAGGCGTGGCCCCACCGGTGGTGCTCGAGTCCACCCACGAAAAGGCCCTTGAGGTTCTTGCCCTGGCCGATCTTCAGTACCACGCCTTCCAAGTCGCCTAGACAGGCGTCCTCGATGCCCGTCATCCCGGGCTGACAGTCAATGTGGGCGATAATCTCGACATGGACTACGAGATTCACCCGGTCACGCCGTTTGCCCAAAACTGCTCGCTCCTTGTCTGCCCAATCACCCGCCGGGGCGCCTTCATCGACCCCGGTGGCGACATCGACCATCTCGAGGCCGTGGCCCAAGAGGCCGGTGTCGAGATCGAGAAGATCCTCCTCACCCATGGCCACATCGATCACTGTGGCGAGGCATCGATTCTCGCCAAGCGCCTGGGCGTTCCCATCGAGGGTCCCCACCGCGACGACGAGTTCTGGATCTCGCAACTGCCCGTCCAGGGAAAGATGTTTGGCTTCCCCCCGCTCGAGGCCTTCGCCCCCGATCGCTGGCTCGAGGACGGCGACACAGTTACTGTGGGGGAGCAGGTCCTCGAAGTGATTCACTGCCCGGGCCACACGCCGGGCCATGTGGTATTTCTTCACCTGGCCGATCGTATTGCGTTTGTTGGCGATGTCTTGTTTGCAGGATCGATCGGTCGCACCGATTTCCCTCGTGGCAATCACGCCGATCTCATCCGCTCCATTCGTGAGCGGCTCTTCCCATTGGGTGATGACATTGAATTTGTTCCGGGCCACGGCCCGATGAGTCGATTTGGTGAGGAGCGACTCAACAATCCCTTTGTTCGCGACGAGTAAGTCTTATGGCCACCTACAAGAATGAGACGGTCACCAGTGTGACCCACTGGAATGAGACCTTGTTTTCATTCACCACCACCCGAGACCAGGCGTTTCGTTTTCGCAATGGCCACTTTGTCATGATTGGGCTGGAGGTCGATGGGCGCCCCCTGGCGCGGGCCTACAGTGTGGTGAGCCCCAATTACGAAGAGCACCTGGAGTTCCTCTCGATCAAGGTTCCCGATGGGCCGCTCACCTCAAGACTTCAACACATTGAGGTCGGCCAGACCATTCTTGTGGGTGAGAAGGCCACAGGCACGCTCGTGATTGATGACCTCAAGCCGGGTCGGCACCTCTATCTCTTCTCGACGGGCACGGGGCTGGCCCCGTTTATGAGCATTGTTCGAGACCCAGAGACCTACGAGCGGTTCGAGAAGGTGGTGCTCATTCATGGTGTGCGTCTGGTCAGTGAGTTGGCTTACGGAGATTACCTTCGCAATGAATTGCCGAACCACGAGTTTCTGGGCGAGATGGTTCGTGATCAACTTATTTATTACCCCACAGTCACCCGCGAGGCATCGACCCACACTGGACGCCTGACCACGGCCATTGAGACGGGCCGCCTCTTTACCGATATTGGCCTGCCACCGCTGGACCCTGCCATCGACCGCGGCATGATCTGTGGCAGCCCGGCCATGTTGAAAGAAACCGCTGAGATGCTCAATGCCCGGGGGTTCGCAGTCTCTCCGGGACTCGGGCAGCCGGGAGACTATGTCATCGAGCGGGCCTTCGTCGAGCGCTAACTACATCACCACCACGGGCTATCGCCGGCTCCGCGACGAGCTTCAGCGGCTGGTGAACAAGGAGCGGCCCGAGGTCACTCAGGTGGTGTCGTGGGCGGCTTCCAATGGCGATCGCTCAGAGAACGGCGATTACATCTATGGCAAGCGCCGATTGCGCGAGATCGATCGCCGCATTCGTTTTCTCACCAAGCAGCTCGAGGAGGCAGTGGTGGTGGATCCCACGAGCCAGTGTGGGAATGAGCAGATCTTTTTCGGGGCCCGCGTGGGGTTTTCACGCAACGATGGCCCCCAGGAGTGGGTCACCATAGTGGGGAGAGATGAGGTCGATCCCATGCGGCGGCGTGTCAGTTGGATATCACCCGTGGCCAAGGCAATGATTCGCGCGCGTGAAGGCGATGAGGTCCGGCTGCAAACCCCGCAGGGTGAAGACCGTCTGCTCATACTTGAAGTGGTCTATGAGGAGCTCGAACCGTGAATGCCAAACCCCAGCCGACCTCGGCACCCAGTGCCAATGAGCCACGCCTCACATCGCTCTCGCATGGGGGTGGTTGCGGTTGCAAGATTGCACCCAATGTCTTGGCAGAGATTCTTCAGGGTGTGGGCAGCGGTGTTATTCCGCCCGAACTCATGGTTGGAATCGAGACCGCCGACGATGCCGCCGTCTATCGACTCAACGATGAGCAGGCCCTGATTGCCACCACCGATTTCTTCATGCCGGTGGTCGATGACCCCTATGACTTCGGTCGTATCGCTGCCACCAATGCGATCAGTGATGTCTATGCCATGGGGGGGCGGCCGATCATGGCCCTGGCCATTGTGGGCATGCCCGTGAATATGCTCAGCCCAAAGACCATTGGGCAGATTCTTGAGGGGGGGCAGTCGGTCTGTCGCGCTGCCGGCATTCCCATTGCCGGTGGTCACACCATTGACTCGGTTGAGCCCATTTACGGACTGGTGGCGCTCGGCCTGGTGCATCCCGATCGCGTCAAACGAAA
>JBJOGU010000153.1:0-2985 GCA_046048075.1 Pseudomonadota bacterium | reverse complement strand
GAGATCCACGCCGGTGTAGCTCAGATGGTAGAGCAGCGCATTCGTAATGCGAAGGTCGAGGGTTCGATTCCTTTCACCGGCACCATCCTTGCCTTAGACTCCCACAGGTATTACTATTAATACATCAGTAATACTTTTTGGAAAGTCTTTCATGTCGACAACGCTCACTCTCAAAGGGCAGGTGACCATTCCCAAGCAGATTCGTGACTCGCTCGGCCTCAAGCCAGGGGCCCAACTTGAGTTCGAGGTGAATGATGCGGGTCAGGTCGTCATTCAAAAATCTGGGGTGTCCGCCGCCCGCAAACCGAATCGTTTTGAAGCGGCTCGTGGCAAGGCGGATGTGAAGTGGCGAACGCACGACCTCATGGCCCTGCTCAGAGATGAGACCCCAACTAGAGCGTGATGCTGGTTGACACCAATGTGCTGGTCGATGTCGTTGGCAATGATCCCGCCTGGTCGGACTGGTCGATCGCGCAACTGCACGCCCAGTCGAGGGTGCATCGCCTCGTTATCAACCCGATTGTTTATTCGGAGTTGTCTCTAACTTTCTCAACCGTCGAGTCTCTGGATCAGACGCTCGACGCCATGGGCTTGCCTGTCGTTGAGATTCCCAAGCCCGCTCTTTTTCTCGCTGGCAAGGCTTTCGTTCAGTATCGAAGAGGAGGAGGCCTCAAGCAGAGCGTGCTCGGAGATTTCTTTATCGGTGCCCATGCGGCGGTGCTTGGTTGGCCAATCCTTACTCGCGATACGCGACGGTATCGGTCTTACTTCCCAAGCGTGAAACTGGTGGCTCCCCAGCAATAAAGACTCATTCCCGCTGACTCCTGCGCAGCTCCCGCTGCTCTTTTCGCCACTCCCAGGGCGGGTCGGGCTCCTTCTCTATCCAGAGTCCTTGCTTGTTCGATTTGGCACCCTTCTCTGCGGCAAGGTAGCTATTTGCTTTACCGGTTGGGAGGCTGCGGAGGTAGTCGCGATAGGCCCAGGCATGGCCGGATTCAATCTGAGCCAAGTCGACGTCGATCAGGATTTCTCCGTTCGGCATCGTCTGCGGCAGGTAGACCACCCCAACGATCCGTCCATAACGATCCTTGTTGACCACCTGAACGCGCACCTCTTTTCCAAAAACCAGGTCTGCGAGGTGCTGCCGACTCTTCTGACCAAAGGGCTGTTTGCTCTCGGGGGCATCGATTCCGGCGAGTCGAACCTTGGTGGGCTTGTTTCCGGGCGCGAGCACCGTGATGGTGTCTCCATCGGATACGGCAATGACCTTGCCGACAATCTCGCTGGCCCAGAGGTTGAACGATAGCAACAGCGCGAGAAGAACCACTGGCCATCTGATGAATACTAAAAACATAGGCGGCAGTGTAGCCAATCGACAGCCAAGGGGACGTCGACCCGCAGCGATGGGCCTGCCGACCTCGTTGGCCTAGGGGGCTAGGAGTCTTACCAGTTGGTCCCCGCCATCGTTGGGCTCCGGCCGCATTCCGAGGAGCTTGCAGAGCAGGGAGTAGACCTCGGTGTTGGACAGGGTGGGAAGCTGCCTTCTTGGAATCCCGGGTCCTTGGATGAGAAGGAGGCCGTGCATCTCCGGCTCCTCCGGGTCGAATCCGTGTTGACCCGGCACCGGGAAACTCAGCAAGCGATCGGTCAGAGACCAGCCGCGCTGGGCCAGGCAGACCACGTCCGGGATGCGGCGATGGTTGCCGCCGCCGAGTCTTGCGGGAATGTCTCGCTTGGGCCAACAGCTCAATTGTTTGTGGGCTGTGAGTGCTTGAAGCACTCCGGCCTCAGACTCACCGCCCAAGTTCAGGCCCGAGGTGGCGCCGGTCCACTCCCATCGAACGCCAGGAAAGCCCTTGAGCAGCTGGTTGCCTGAAATGACTTGTTCAGGCGGCACATAGGACATGCCATGATCGGCCGCGACAACAAAGACCGTGCGTTGGAGGAGGCCCAACTCTTCAAGACCCGCCCGAAGCTGACCGATGGCTTGGTCGACCTCGCGAATGGCGTCATTGACGCGCTCGCTGTCTGGTCCGCCCGCATGTCCGGCCGAGTCGACCTGAGAGAAGTAGATGGTCGCCAATGCAGGGAGATTCTCTTTGTCCTCTCTCAGCCAAGACAGCAGACGATTGACGCGTTCAGAGGCATTGAGTTCGTGTTGGTAATAGAGCCATCGGGATGGTTGGACGCCCTGAATGGCGGCCTCACTGCCGGGCCAAAAAAGGGTGGCGGTTCGAAGACCCTGGCGTTCGGCAGTTACCCAAATGGGGAAAGACTCGGACCACCAAGCGGGGTTGGTCACTGCATTGCGATCGGCCAGGCGAAACCGTTGATCCGGAATGCGCGGGTCGGACATGGTGTTGTTCAGAATGCCGTGTTGCTGGGGCCTTCGTCCGGTCACGAGGGTCACGTGGTTGGGAAAGGTATACGTCGGGAAGCTTGGAATGAGTCCGAGGGATGTGGCACCGTTCGTTGCCATGTTTGAGAGAACGGGTGAGTGCCCACGCGAGAGGTAATCGACACGAAATCCATCGAGTCCCACAAGAACCACGATCGGGGCAGAGGCGGTGCTGCCAGTCAAAGCGAGTGCCGACGGGGGCACTAAGAAGATGAGAAGGGGCAGCAGCAGAGGGATCATTGCAGGACTCGGCCTTTGGAATACATCGAGAAGGTCTCCAATTCTGCGCGATCTCTTTGACAACTCGGAGTAGTTGAGTCGAAGCCCTTGAACTTGCAGGGGCGGGCGCGACGCCTTTGAAATGTCACTGAAATGTCATCTCCATCCGTCAATCTTCCGACCTGGAGACAACAAACCAACCCAATCCAGAGAGCCCTTACGAACGATGACCACTCAATCGATCGCTGTTGATGCCGTGTTGGGAGAGTCCGGCCCCCAATCCGGACTTCGCTTCTCAGACCGCCTCTTTGCCGCCCTTTTCAATCACCTGGTCTATCCACAGATATGGGAAGACCCCGAGGTAGACC
>JBJOGU010000152.1:0-2681 GCA_046048075.1 Pseudomonadota bacterium | reverse complement strand
TTCAAGATCAACGAGGACGTTGTCATTCCGCTCGATCGCATGGGCGACTACACCAATGCCATCGAGCGAATCAATATTGAGTTGTCGATCGCCAACAAGCTCAAGCTCACTCGCGCCCTGCGCCAGGTCCTCAATGATGTTCAGGCCAAGGGGGTGCTGGCCCTGAACCGAACCGACGACAACGATACCCAAGAGAATCTGGCCGCCGAGCTCGGCCGCCGCCTCGCCGAGGCTTTCGAGACCCTGGCCGAAGTGGAGTCTCGGTGGGCCCACCGCTTTGCCAACCTCGATTCACAAGCGCCACCAATCGTGCAGGATTCGGATGCAGTATTGGCTGGCAAGGCACCAAGCACGCAGCTTGGCACTCAGGGCGCCGCGGGGCTGAGTACCTATCTCGCGCAACTCCAGGACCGTCGGCTCCGCGTTTCTTGGAAGCGCGAACTGAGAGACCCTTTCCGCGCGCTTTTCTCGGGGTTGCGTTACGCACCCATCATGGAGTTGCTAGAGGTCACTCACAAGAAGGTACTGCGCTCGCGGGTCTTCGTGGCCCTTCACATGCATGCAGGCGATGGCAATGTGCACACGAACATTCCGGTGAACTCCGACGACTACGAGATGCTCCAGCAGGCCCATGTGGCCGTGGCACGAATCATGGACGTGGCCAAGTCACTCGATGGTGTGATCTCCGGCGAGCATGGCATTGGAATCACCAAGCTCGAGTTCCTCTCGCAAGAGGAGATGCAGGCCTTTGCCGACTACAAGAAGAAGGTCGACCCCAATCAGCATTTCAATGCCGGCAAGCTTCTAGAGGGCGCAGACCTTCGCGGGGCCTACACGCCCTCGTTCGGACTCATGGGGGCCGAGAGCCTGATCATGCAGCAGAGCGACATCGGTGCGATTGCCGATTCTTTCGCCAACTGCCTGCGCTGCGGCAAGTGCAAGCCAGTCTGTGCCACCCACTCGCCGCGGGCCAATCTGCTCTACTCGCCGCGCAACAAGATTCTGGCCACATCGCTCTTGATCGAGGCCTTCCTCTACGAGGAGCAGACTCGCCGGGGCGTCTCGATCGAGCATTGGGAGGAGTTCGCCGACGTCGCCGATCACTGCACCGTCTGCCACAAGTGCCTCACGCCTTGTCCAGTGAACATCGATTTTGGTGAGGTCTCCATGAATATGCGAGACCTCCTTCGCCGCATGGGCAAGAAGCGCTTTAACCCCGGCACGGCCGCGTCGATGCTCTTCTTGAATGCCACCAACCCCCAGACCATTGCCTTGACTCGCAAGGTCATGATCGATTGGGGTTATAAGGCCCAGCGCATTGCCCACGAACTATTCAAGAAGCTGGCCAGGGCCCAGACGGCCAAGCCCCCAGCAACCAAGGGCCTGCCGCCACTGCGAGAGCAGGTGATTCACTTTGTGAACAAGAAGATGCCCGGCCAACTGCCAAAGAAGACGGCCCGGGCCTTGCTCGATATTGAAGATGCCCAATACGTGCCGATCATTCGAGACCCCCAGCGCACCTCGAGCGAGACCGAGGCGGTTTTCTACTTCCCTGGCTGCGGCTCGGAGCGGCTCTTCTCGCAGGTGGGCCTTGCCACCCAGGCCATGCTCTGGCGGCTCGGTGTGCAGACTGTTCTTCCACCGGGCTATCTCTGCTGTGGTTATCCGCAGCGGGGCTCGGGTCAGTTCGACAAGGCCGAGAAGATCATCACCGACAATCGTGTTCTCTTCCACCGAGTGGCCAATACCCTCAACTACCTCGACATCAAAACCGTTGTGGTCTCGTGTGGCACCTGCTTCGACCAGCTCGCTGGTTACGAGTTTGAGAAGATTTTCCCAGGCTGCCGCATCATGGATATTCATGAGTATCTGCTCGAGAAGGGGCTTCAGATCGAGGGCGTTACGGGTGTGCGTTACATGTACCACGATCCCTGTCATTCACCGATGAAGCAGCACAACCCCATCAAGGTGGTCAACCAACTCATGAACGCATCGGTCAACGGCAGCATCGAGAAGAACGACCGCTGCTGCGGGGAGTCGGGCACCCTGGCCATCGCGCGCCCCGACATTTCCACGCAGGTGCGTTTTCGCAAGCAAGAGGAAATGCAAAAAGCAGCCCAGGCCCTTGGTGCCGAGACAACGCCCACCAAAATTCTTACGGCCTGTCCGTCTTGTCTACAGGGGCTCTCGCGCTACACGCCGGACACCGGTGTGGAAGCCGACTACATCGTGGTTGAAATGGCCCGACACCTCATGGGTGAGGGCTGGATGCAAGACTATGTGAACAAGGCCAATGCGGGAGGCATCGAGCGGGTGCTCGTTTGAGTTCGTTCGCCCACGGGTTCCTCTGACGTGCGGACACTATGCAGCCTGCGTGCCTTATCCCTGGGGCTGCTCTCGCGAACAGCGGTTGGCCTCAAAGACAATCGAGAAGCGGCTTCCCTGGCCCACCTGACTGTCGATCTTTAGTTCCGCCTCATGCCGCGAGGCAATGTGTTTCACAATGGCCAGGCCCAGCCCCGTGCCGCCGCTCTCGCGCGAGCGGCCCTTGTCGACCCGGTAGAAGCGCTCGGTGAGCCGACTCAAGTGCTGCGGCTCAATGCCCGGCCCATTGTCTTCCACCATAAAGATTCCAGCGCCTTGCGCACTCTGTCGCCAACTCAGGCGAATCTCGCCCCCGG
>JBJOGU010000151.1:0-8163 GCA_046048075.1 Pseudomonadota bacterium | reverse complement strand
TGATCGAGCCGATTGTGTTGATCAAAAAGCCGCGTGAAATGGTGATCCGAGGTCTTTAGCTTGGTGATCAAGTCGCGATACTCTGGAAACATAGCGAGGGCCCTTTCTTGTCTATTCGATTCGTCAACGAAACTCTAGTCTACCGCCAGAGGCAAGCCCTAGCGCTCGGTAGACGACCGGCGCAGGCGGAAGAAGTCTTGCAGCAGCGCTGCAGACTCATCGGCCATGAGCCCCCCTTCGGCCTGGCAGTGGTGGTTGATCGTCGCGAGGGAAAAGGCATCGGTGACGCTCCCGGCTGCACCGGTTTTGGGGTCTTGCGCAGCGAACACCACGCGGGAGAGACGGCTATGGAATATGGCGCCTGCACACATCAAGCAAGGTTCCAGAGTCACGTAGAGGGTCCCACCAGGAAGTCGGTAATTACCCAACTTCTTCGCCGCTGAGCGGATTGCCTTCATCTCCGCATGGGCCGTGGGATCGGCATCCGAAATGGGGCCATTTCGCCCTGTGGCGAGCAGCTCACCATTCATAACGAGTACAGCGCCAACGGGGACTTCGCCTTCTGCTCCCGCCCGGCGGGCCTGTTCTAGGGCGAGCGCCATCCAATGGTTGTCTGAACGGGAGCCCCGCTCCGGTGGGGTCGAGATACTTGACATCAGTTAACATGTTGCCAGCAACCCTCCGCACCCGTCCAGTAAAGTACAACCCAATGCCGAAAAGCCAAAAAACCAAGTGCGCAGTGATTGGCGTGGGTTACCTGGGGCAATTCCATGCCGAGAAGTACGCCGCCTCCAACCAGGCAGAATTAGTGGCCGTCTGCGACTCAAGCGCTAACCGTGCAAAAGAAGTCGCGGATCGGCTCGGATGCGAGGCCTTCACCGATCCCAACGACCTGATTGGACGTGTTGAAGCCGTCAGTATCGCTGCGCCAACCCAGCTGCATTATTTGCTCAGCCGGTTTGCTCTCCAGAACGATATGCACGTCCTGGTAGAAAAGCCCATCACCGCTCGGATTGAAGATGCAGAGGAGATTGATCTTCTCGCCCAGCAAAAGGGACTTGTTCTGCAGGTCGGCCACCTTGAGCGCTTCAACCCTGCGGTGTCTGCGCTGATGAAGTCGCCTCAAAACCCTCGTTTTATTGAATCGCACCGACTTGCCCCGTTCAAGACAAGAGGTGCCGACGTCAACGTTGTACTGGATCTAATGATCCATGATGTTGATATCGTTCTCCACCTCACCGACTCGAAAGTGAAAACCATCCATGCCAGTGGCGCACGTGTTATTTCCCAAGAGATTGACATTGCCAACGCCCGAATAGAGTTTGAGAGTGGGTGCGTTGCAAACATCACTGCGAGCCGCGTGAGCGGGAAAAGCGAGCGGATGATGCGTGTTTTCTCGGAAAATGAGTACACCGTCTTAGACCTTCAGGGCAAGACCCTACGCCGACATCGGGTGGGAGGCGAAATGGACGACAACGGGATGCAGACAATAGAAAGCGAAACACAAACACTTGATGGATCCGATGCCTTGGCTCTTGAGATAGAGGCGTTTCTCGAAAGTATCCGAACAGGTGCTCCGGTGGCGACAAGTGGGCGCGAGGGTGTCGAGGCGCTTCGTACGGCCACACAAATCACCGAACTCCTCACCAAGAACTTGCCCAACTAGGTTTCTGAATCACCACCGCGAAGTCAAAGGCCCCAACAATGATTCCAATGGTTGACTTAAAGACACAGTACCTCTCGCTAAAGTCCGAGATCGATACCGCTGTCCTTGATGTATTGGCCAACACACAGTTCATCCTTGGCCCCAATGTTAAGCAGTTGGAGCAGGAGATAGGGAAGTACCTATCTGTTGGTCACTCATTGAGCTGTGCCTCCGGCACGGACGCGCTTCATCTTGCACTTCGAGCCGCTGGGATCGGGCCGGGAGATGAGGTGATAACCACAGCGTTCACATTCATTGCCACCGCCGAGGCAATCGCCTACGTCGGCGCAACGCCGGTTTTTGTCGACATCGATCCAAAGACCTACAACATCGACCCCGCTCAGGTTGAAAAAGCCATTTCTTCAAAGACGAAAGCGGTAATTGCGGTGCATCTTTTCGGCCTGCCATGCGACCTGCATTCCATCTCCGCGATCTGTGAGAAACACGGCCTAGTTTTGATTGAGGACTGCGCACAATCTTTCGGTGCAAGGTTTAAGGGCACTATGACTGGTGGCATTGGGCATATTGGCTGCTTTAGTTTTTTTCCAAGCAAGAACCTTGGTGGATATGGCGACGGCGGACTGGTCACCACCAATCGCGATGCCTATGCCAAATCCATGCTCTCCCTCAGAAATCATGGAAGCGAGATCCGCTACTACCACGACGAAATTGGTTACAACAGCCGACTTGACGAACTTCAGGCCTGCATCATTCGAGTGAAGTTTAAGTACATCGATCGCTTCAATGCAGAACGTCGGCGTGTTGCACACCGCTACAACGACCAACTTCGAGATCTGCCGGTTCAAACCCCCAGCGAAAGGGAAGACTCGATACACGTGTTTCATCAATACACCATACTTACAACCCAGCGAGACCGAATTATGAAAGCACTTGCAGACAATCAGATCGCAAGTGCAATTTACTATCCCGTTCCTCTGCACAGGCAGAAAGCATTTGGAAAGACTTTCTCAACTGTATGTCTCCCTGTAACAGAGAGAACGTCTGAGCAGTGCATGTCGCTACCCATTTACCCAGAGATGTCCGACGCTCAGGTCGATGAAGTTGCAGAGGTTATGCGCTCCGCATTGGCATGACTCGAGTTGTTATTGCTGCTGGTGAACCCTCGGGCGATCGGCACGCGAGCCACCTGATCAAGGAACTTCGTCGCCGGCTTCCGAATGTTTCCGTTTACGGCATGGGCGGTGAGGCCTCCCGAGCCGCCGGAATGGAGTGCTGGGTGGACATCAAGGGTATGGCAGTGATTGGGCTCATAGAAGTCCTTAGGCACTACAGGACGATCAGCCGTGCCCTTCAGACAATGAAGCACAGGCTTGAAGCCTGTCGGCCAGATATTCTGATACTTGTCGATTATGTCGAGTTCAATCTCAAGCTAGCAAGCCACGCAAAGTCGATTGGAATTAGGGTCCTGTTCTACATCAGTCCACAAGTTTGGGCTTGGAGAAGCGGTCGAGCGGCTCGAATTCGAAGATCAGTCGATGCAATGGCAGTGCTGTTTCCCTTCGAAGTTGAGTTCTATAAAAACGCAGGGATCCCTGTGCGCTATGTTGGCAACCCTCTGGTCGATGACTTCGAGCAGTCGGGGGGAAGAGAACGTTGGTATCCATTAAGAGACTCCCTCGCGCGTGAGGAGAGCCGCTTTTGCATCGGTCTACTACCGGGCTCTCGTGATTCGGAGATCGAACGGCATCTTGATTTGATGCTTCAGACCGCCGCAAGGCTCCGAAAACGACTCCAAGCGCCGCGCTTCATTCTCGCTATTGCCCCAAATCTTTCAACAGAGGAAATGGTGCGGCGGCGGTGCATTGAGGAAGGCATAGAAATTATCGAAGGCGGGGCCGGTGAAGTGTTTTGCTCGGCCCACGCCATTCTCACCTCTTCCGGTACCGCAACACTGGAGGCTGGTCTTCACGCGGTTCCAATGGCGGTAATCTACAAGACCTCCCAATTGACCTATCTAATCCTTAAGCGTCTCATTCTCATACCCAATATCGCCCTAATTAACATTGTTCATGGGCGATCGATTGTCGCTGAATTTATTCAAGGCGAAGCAAATCCGGCTGCACTGTCCGATCATATGGAATCGCTTATAAGAAATCCCGACATGCGCATCGCCATGACCGAGTCCCTGAAGTCTACACTTGACAAATTAGGGGAGCCAGGCGGGAGTGCGCGTGTTGCTCAGATGGCAATCGAACTACTCAATGGTGGGCTTGAATCCGAGACGACCATGTCGCCCGCAGCCAACTAGGCCCGTGAGTATCTAAGTACGCCGCGTCGGCTCGACTGAATAAACTCCACCATCTCCCTTACCTCCGGGAAAAGACGCACATCGTCTCGCAAGCTGTCCAGCGCCGCTGGGTCGCGCCGCCTGAGTAGGGCTCGGAAGACTCGCTGCAAAGCATCGATGGACTCTGAAGAAAAGCCTTTTCTTCGCAAGCCAATCTTATTGAGACCCAGTGCTCGCGCATAGTTTCCAGATGCGAGAACGAAAGGCGCAAGGTCTAAGTTTATGGCGCTACCCATCCCAGTAAAAGCATGCGATCCAATCCGGCAAAACTGATGCACCAGCGTGTAACCGCCAAGATTTACCTGATCGCCAATCTCAACATGTCCAGCGAGCGCTACATTATTTGCAAATACATTCCCATCTCCAACCAGACAATCATGGCCAATGTGGCAGTAAGCCATTATGAAATTTCGGTGTCCAATTCGAGTTAATCCACCACCCTTTACAGTGCCGCGATTGATGGTGACACTCTCCCGAATGACATTATCGTTACCAATTTCCAAGCGCGTATCTTCGCCTCTGTAGCCAAGATCTTGAGGGGCCTCACCAAGGCTTGCGAAAGGGGAAATAACACAGCCGCCACCAATTTTCGTAGGACCGGCAAGAATGACGTGAGGACCAATCTTGGACCCTGCATCGATCTCGACCCCTGGCCCGATGACGGTGTAAGGCCCGACCGAAACCGACTCGTGAAGCCTGGATTCGGGATGAATAATTGCAGTGGGATGGATATGAGTCACCTTAATTATTCCCACTCAATGGTTGCAGGCGGTTTACTGCTCACGTCGTAGGTGACTCGATTGACGCCCCGCACCTCGTTGATGATTCGAGTCGAGACACGCTTGAGTAAGTCGTATGGTAACTCGGCCCAATCTGCTGTCATGAAGTCGCTGGTGGTCACTGCACGCAAGGCAACCACATAGTCATAAGTGCGACCATCTCCCATCACACCAACGCTTTTCACTGGCAAAAATACTGTAAATGCCTGGCTGGTGAGTTCGTACCAAGTCTTGCCACTGGCCGAATCGACTGTTCCCTGCAACTCTTCAATAAAGATCGCGTCGGCCTGACGAAGAAGATCTGCAAACTCCCGGCGAACCTCTCCGAGAATACGCACCCCAAGACCAGGGCCGGGGAATGGATGCCTGTAGACCATTGCCCTTGGGAGCCCCAATGCCAGCCCCAACTCCCTTACTTCATCCTTAAAGAGCTCGCGTAACGGCTCTAAGAGCTTCAGCCCCAACTTCTCTGGCAGCCCGCCAACATTGTGATGACTCTTGATCGTCACCGCCTTCTTGCCCTTCCCGCCACCAGACTCAATAACATCGGGGTAGATCGTCCCCTGCGCGAGGAAGCTGGCACCGCGATGCCCCCCCGACCCACGTTTAAGGGCCTCTGCCTGTTCAAGAAAGACATCAACGAATAGCTTCCCGATGATCTTGCGCTTTTGCTCCGGCTCGTTGACGCCATGCAAAGAGCTGAGAAACTTTTCGCTCGCATCGACGTGTATTACGCGAGCATGCAGCTGCCCCGAGAACATGTCCATAACCGACTTGGCTTCGTTGAGTCGAAGAAGACCATGGTCTACGAAGACACAGGTCAGCTGATCTCCAATCGCGCGATGAATAAGCGCTGCCGCAACAGAGGAATCGACACCGCCAGAGAGCCCAAGAATGACCTCTTTATCCCCGACCTGACGCCGGATGGAGCCGATGGCCTCTTCGACGTAGTTCCCCATAATCCAATCGGGGCGAGCGCCGCAGACTTCCAAAACGAATCGCTCGATAATGGCACGGCCCTGCACGGTATGCGTCACCTCGGGGTGAAATTGCACGCCATAGAAATGCCTCGACTCATCGGCCATGCCTGCAATGGGACAACTCGATGTTGAGGCCATGACCTTGAATCCCGGCGGCAACGCAGCCACTCGATCGCCATGGCTCATCCAGACCTTCAGCATGCCGTGGCCCTCGGCAGTGGTGAAGTCTGCAATGTCCTTTAGCAGGGCAGTATGCCCCCGCGCACGAACCTCTGCATAACCAAACTCACGGTGGTCTCCACTCTCCACTCGGCCACCGAGCTGCTCGGCCATGGTCTGCATGCCATAGCAAATTCCAAGCACTGGAATACCGAGAGAGAAGACGCTGGACGGTGCGCGATCGGTGCTCTCCTCATAGACACTGGCATGGGAGCCCGAGAGAATGATGCCCCGGCACTGTCCGTCGGCCATGTATTGGGTGATCCAATCGTCTGTCACATCGCAGGGATGCACCTCGCAGAAGACTTTTGCCTCGCGAACCCTTCTCGCAATGAGTTGGGTGACCTGCGAGCCAAAGTCGAGGATGAGAATCCGGTGATGGGGTTGCATAAACGCTTGGGGCATTCAAAACTACTCAGCGCGGTAGTTTGGTGCCTCTTTGGTAATTTGTACGTCGTGGACGTGGGATTCCCGGATACCCGCGCTGGTGATCTCTACAAATCCCGCCGAGTCGTGCATTTCCGGAATACTGCGGCAACCGCAGTAACCCATGCTCGAACGAACCCCACCAGCGAGTTGGTAGAGGATCGCCTTCACGCTGCCCTTGTATGGCACCCGGCCCTCGATGCCCTCGGGTACAAACTTATCCGCACTGGGGCTCTGCTCATCTTGGAAGTACCGGTCGGCCGAGCCTGACTGCATGGCACCCACCGAGCCCATTCCCCGATAGGCCTTGTAGGAGCGGCCCTGAAATAGAACCACTTCACCGGGTGCCTCTTCGGTTCCCGCGAATAACCCACCCATCATCACCGTGCTCGCGCCGGCCGCAAGGGCCTTGGCGATGTCGCCAGAGAAGCGGACACCGCCGTCAGCAATCAGGGGCACGCCGGTGCCATGAAGCGCCTTGGCCACATTCGCGATGGCGGAGATCTGGGGCACGCCCACGCCCGCCACAATTCGGGTCGTACATATGGAGCCAGGCCCAATGCCCACCTTCACCGCATCGGCACCACGAGCCACCAGGGCCTTGGCTGCATCGGCCGTGGCGATGTTGCCGCCCACCACCTCTACAGACGGAAACTTCTTCTTAACCCATTCAACCCGATCGAGCACGCCCTTGGAGTGACCATGGGCGGTATCGACCACCAAGACATCAACACCGGCAGCCACAAGGGCTTCGACACGCTCCTCGGTACCCTCCCCAACCCCCACGGCAGCCCCTACGCGCAGCTTGCCCTGCTCATCGCGGGCCGCATGCGGGTGTTCAATACCCTTGAGAATGTCTTTCACCGTAATAAGCCCGCGAAGCTCAAACTTCGGGTTGACCACCAAAACACGCTCGAGCCGATGGTGATGCATGAGTGACTTCGCTTCCTCAAGCGAGGCCCCCTCGGAGACGGTCACAAGGCGATCTCGGGGAGTCATGATGGCACGCACGGCCTGATCCAGCCGGGTCTCAAAACGCAAATCACGATTGGTCACGATCCCCACCACCACACCGTTCTCCAGAACGGGGAGGCCCGATATCCGGCGCTCCGCAGTCAAGGCTTTGACTTCGCGGACGCTCATCTCGGGCGAGATGGTGATGGGATCCTTTACAACTCCTGCCTCAAAACGCTTGACCTTGGCCACCTCCGCAGCTTGGGCGGCAATCGAGAGGTTCTTATGAACGATTCCAATCCCACCCTCTTCCGCAAGGGCGATGGCCAGACGCGCCTCGGTGACGGTATCCATGGCGGCGGATACCAGGGGAATATTGAGGGAGATGTTGCGGGTCAGGCGGGTTGAAAGCGAGGTGTCTTTGGGCAGAACCTCTGAAAAAGCTGGGACGAGCAGAACGTCGTCGAAGGTGAGAGCTTTCTCAAGTAAGCGCATAACTGGAAGAGCGTCCTTTGGCGCAAAGCCAGATTATACAGGCCTGCGCGTGCTCTCCCGAAGCAACCGTTGTCTCTCACGGTCCCACTCCCGATCCTTCTCCGATGCGCGCTTGTCATGCTGCTTCTTGCCCTTGGCCAGCCCCACCTCGAGCTTGATGCGACCCTTGGCATAGTGAAGATTAATGGGCACCAGCGCATAGCCAGCCCTCTCGACCTTGCCAATCAACTTGGAAATCTCCTGCGCCTTCAGGAGAAGTTTACGTGTTCGAACTGGGTCTGGAAGAACATGCTTGGA
>JBJOGU010000150.1:0-3100 GCA_046048075.1 Pseudomonadota bacterium | reverse complement strand
ATTGCAGTGGCAGGGGCCGAGACGCCCCAGCAGACCAGGCCGAGCCCGCAGAAGTAGGCGCGTCGATGAAGGGGGTCCATCTTCGGGAAGTCGCGCATGGCGATTGCCCAACTGGTCATCGAGAGCGTGTGCACCCAGAGGTAGAGTTTTGCATCGCGACGCTCCTCAGGAATTTGCGGCAATACTGTGAGTGTCATGGGTAGAAAGCGCGCCGCGGTGAGTGCGGCAGCCAGGCCAATGACAAATGCAGTGGCCCCGGTGGCCACCATCTCTGCAAAGACCACCTGGCCGGGTAGTGCATACATGAGCAGGCTGCTGGCTGTGGTCACCCAAAAGGAGAGCCCAATGCTGTGACCCAAGGCCCCAAAGCCGAGCATGCCTGCAAAGAGAACCGCTGCAGGTGCTCCAAGCGCATCTCGCAGCCCTCGTTGGAAGGCATGGGATTCCGATTCGAAAACGAGGGGAGTGGGGTGGTTGCTCATGCCGTTAGGGACGCCAATGCCGAATTGTATGATTGCCCGCAATGAAGACACTTTTCTCCAGCCTCTACCGGCGGGTGATGCTCTGGTCTCGCCACCCGCGTGCGGTCTGGATTCTGGGAGGGCTGAGTTTTGCCGAGTCTTCCTTCTTCCCGATTCCTCCCGATGTGATGCTCGCTCCCATGAGTCTGGCCCAGCCAAGGCGGGCCCTCTGGTTTGCAACGGTGACCACAGTGACTTCTGTTGTGGGCGGTGTGGTGGGCTATCTGATCGGCCTCTGGTCCTTCTCGGCCATTGAGCCTTGGCTGATGCAGTCGCATTATTGGCCCGCCTTCCTCAAGGCCCAGCAGTGGTTTGATCAGTGGGGTTTCTGGGCGGTGCTGATTGCGGGCTTCTCGCCAATTCCTTACAAGGTCTTCACCATTGCTGCAGGTGTCGCGGCAATGCCCCTGCTGCCTTTTGTCGTGGCCTCGCTCATTGGGCGCGGCGGCCGCTTCTATCTTGTGGCCCTGCTTATGCGTTGGGGCGGCGCCCCCATGGAGGAGGCGTTGGCCCGCATCGTGGACCGGCTCGGTTGGATCACTGTAGGGCTTCTTCTGCTGGCCCTGGCCTGGAAGGCCTGGCCTTAGTCACCAGCCAGACGCCCACCACCGTGGTGAGTGTCCCCAGCACAGTGATTGGCGTGATGGGCTCATTGAATAGCACCCAGGCCATGGCGGCGGTGGTCGGCGGCGTGAGGTAAAGCAGGCTGGTGACATTGGTGGCCGCGCCCTCTCGAATGAGCACGAAGAGCAGGGAGATGGCCCCGATCGAGATGGCGAGAACCGACCATGCCATTGAGAAAATAAACTCGGGATGCAAGTTGATTTCTCGGGTTTCCAACAAGAAAACGAATGGCAGGCAGACCAGGGCCGCTGCCACAAATTGAATCGACATGCCGGTCATCAAATCAAAGTTCGGGCAGGCCCGCTTCTGATAAAGCGTTCCGATGGTGATCGATGCCAGTGCAATGGCCGAGAGGCCCAGGCTGAGTGTCGTGAGCCCGGTGAGTGAGACCTTGGTGGCCACCACAAGCCCCACGCCGGTCAACCCCATGGCAAGCCCGAGCCATTGGGTGGGGTGGATGCGTTCGCGAAGCAGGCTCAAGAACGCGGCCGTCAGGATGGGTTGCAGCCCCATGATCAGAGCCACCAGGCCCGCTGTCATGCCCTCTCGAACCGCGGCCCAGACACCACCCAGGTAGCCCGCCTGCAGCAATAACCCGGCAATGGCGATGCGAAGCCCGAGTGCCGCAGGGGGCCAAGGCCGGTGCAATACGAGTGCAATGGGAATGAGCAGCATAAGCACGAGCACAAACCGAATGAGAAGAAAGGTCATGGGCTCGGCATGGGGCATGCCATAGCGGGCCACAATAAATCCGCTGCTCCAGATGAGCACAAAGATGAGCGGGAAGCTTGCGCGCAGTGGGGCGGGGATGGTCATTCGGGAGCTTGAGGCGTCAGAGGCATTTGCATCGATTTGGGGGATAATGCCTGAATGTCATTCAAAGACCTGGGGCTCCACCCAGACATTCTCCAAGCCGTTGTGCAGGCAGGCTACGAGAACCCCACACCGATTCAAGAGCAGGCCATCCCGCATGTGATGTCGGGTCTCGATGTCATGGGCGCGGCCCAGACCGGAACGGGCAAAACCGCCGCCTTCACCCTGCCCATTCTGCATCGGCTCATGCCGCATGCGAGCACCAGCGTCTCGCCTGCGCGGCATCCGGTTCGCGCCCTCATGCTCGCCCCCACACGAGAACTTGCCGATCAGATTTTTCAGAATGTTCAGCAGTATTCAAAGAGCACACCGCTTCGTTCTGCGGTGGTGTTTGGTGGTGTGGACATGAACCCGCAGGTCGCCAGCCTTCGGGCGGGTGTGGAGATTCTGATTGCCACCCCTGGACGACTCCTTGACCATGTTCAGCAGAAGTCAGTCAATCTCTCGCAGGTCTCTATTCTTGTGCTGGATGAGGCCGATCGAATGCTCGATATGGGCTTTCTGCCCGACCTCCAGCGCATCGTGAATCTCCTCCCCAAGGAGCGCCAGAGCCTACTCTTCTCGGCCACCTTCTCGCCCGAGATCCGCAAACTCGGTAAGACCTTTCTCAAAGAGAACCCTGTGTCGGTGGAGGTCGCCCGCCGCAATGCCACCGCCGAGAATGTCACCCAACAGGTTTATCGGCTCGATCGGCCCGAGGCCAAGCGCGCCGCTGTGATTGAGTTGGTCAAGACCCTGGGCCTGCGTCAGGTCATTGTCTTTACCAATACCAAGATTGGCGCGGGTCGACTGGCTCGTGAACTTGTGCGAGAGGGCATTGCCGCCGATGCCATTCATGGTGACAAGAGCCAGAATGAGCGGCTGAGCACGCTTGATCGTTTTAAGAAGAACGAGGTCGAGGTACTGGTGGCCACCGATGTAGCCGCCCGCGGACTCGACATTGCGGAGTTGCCGGCGGTGATCAACTACGACCTGCCCCATACGCCTGAAGATTATGTTCACCGCATTGGTCGCACCGGCCGTGCGGGTGCATTTGGTCAGGCCATCTCTTTAATGACCGATGACGACGAGCGCAATCTCAA
>JBJOGU010000149.1:0-10436 GCA_046048075.1 Pseudomonadota bacterium | reverse complement strand
ACTTGGGGATGGGAAAGAATCGCCTGGGTGGTTCTGTTCTTGCGCTTACACAGGAATGTTTTGGCGGGCTCCCTCCCGATCTCGATGATGTGGAGTCCTTGAAGCGTCTGCATGGGGCTCTCTCCGAACTTCGTAAGCAGTCTCTGGTGTTGGCATACCACGATCGCTCCGATGGTGGCCTGATGGCTTGCGTTGCCGAGATGGCATTTGCAGCGCGATCGGGTGTGACACTGAATTTGGATTTGCTCACGATTGATCCCCATGCGCAGGATTGGGGTGACTTTAAGATTCGGCCCGAGCAGGTCCGTGAACAGCGCGAGGCCCTCAGCCTAGCGGCCCTGTTCGCAGAGGAGATTGGTGTTGTCATTCAGATTCGCCGGTCCGAGCGAACCCGGGTCATGGATGTCTTTCGGGCGCATGGACTCTCGTCCCAGGCGCATGAGATTGGCAGTCTCAATCCCCGCGACTCCATCGAGATCTACCGCGATGCCAAATGCATTTTCAGTGCGCCACGGACAAGCCTGCAGACGAGTTGGAGTCAGACCTCGTTCGATATCGCAGCGCGCCGCGACAATCCTGCGCTGGTGGAACTGGAGCGCAAGTCGCAGATCGAGGCTGCAAGTCCGATGCCGGTCTATCTACCCACCTCTCTGCATGAGCGGCTCATCGCAGGCCCGGCCGTCCACACCGACCAGCGGCCCAAGGTCGCCATTCTTCGCGAGCAGGGGGTCAATGGGCAGGTGGAGATGGCGGCCGCATTCGATCGCGCGGGATTCGAAGCGTGGGATGTCCATATGTCGGACCTTGCATCCGGCCGTGTGAATCTGCTCGACTTTCGCGGCTTCGTCGCCTGCGGGGGCTTTTCCTTCGGCGATGTTCTGGGGGCGGGGCAGGGCTGGTCACGCTCCATTCTTTACAACGCCCGACTGCGCGATGCGTTTACCGATTTCTTTCACAGCCCCGATCGTTTTGCCTTGGGCGTCTGCAACGGGTGTCAGATGATCTCGGGGCTGGCCTCCATTATTCCGGGTGCGGCGGCTTGGCCGCGTTTTGTACGCAATGAATCCGAGCAGTTCGAGGCCCGATTGTCATGCGTGGAGATTGTGCATTCACCCTCGTTGTTTTTCGATGGGATGCAGGGCGCTCGGCTGCCGGTCGTGGTCTCTCACGGCGAGGGCCGGGCGCAGTGGTCCAGTGGGTCGACGAGCGTCGAGGCCCAAGCGCAGGTGGCGCTTCGTTTTGTCTCTCCGAGCGGCGATGCTGCCAAGGACTACCCGCATAACCCCAATGGGTCGCCGAACGGAGTCACGGGCCTAACCAATGACGACGGCCGTGTGACGATCCTCATGCCGCATCCCGAGCGCGTCTTTCGCAATGTTCAACTCTCTTGGCGTCCAGGGTCATTTGATGCCTATGGCGATTCTTCGCCATGGATGGAGATGTTCCACAACGCGCGCCGCTGGGTCTCGCGTTAAACGATTGATTAAAGGGAATTGATATGTTGTCGACGGCCAATATCACGATGCAATTTGGCGGCAAACCGCTTTTTGAGAATGTCTCGGTTAAGTTTACGGAGGGCAATCGCTACGGGCTTATTGGCGCCAATGGCTGCGGCAAGTCCACCTTCATGAAGATTCTTGGCAATGATCTTGAAGCGAGCAGTGGATCGGTCATAAGAGAGGGAATGATCCGGCTCGGAAAACTTCGTCAGGACCAATTCGCCTACGAGGATGTCCGAGTGCTCGACGTTGTCATGATGGGCCACGAGGAGATGTGGACGGCAATGACCGAGCGCGACGCCATCTACGCCAATCCAGAGGCTACCGAAGAGGACTACATGCGGGCCGCCGACCTGGAGGCGCGGTTTGCGGAGTTCGATGGCTACACCGCCGAGGCCCGGGCCGGTGAGTTGCTACTTGGCGCGGGCATTCCGCTTGAGCAGCATCAGGGACCCATGCGCGAGATTGCGCCGGGATGGAAGCTTCGGGTGTTGCTGGCCCAGGCCTTGTTTGGAAATCCAGATGTTCTTTTACTCGATGAGCCAACCAACAACCTGGACATCGACACCATTCGCTGGCTTGAGGACCTGCTCAATGACCGCGACAGCACCATGATCATCATCTCTCACGATCGGCATTTTCTAAATCAGGTCTGCACACACATGGCCGATGTGGACTATGGTGAGATTCGCATATACCCCGGTAACTACGATGACTACATGCTGGCATCCACCGAGTCGCGGGCACGGCTCATGGCGGCCAATGCGAAGAGCAAAGACCGCGTCAGCGAGCTTCAGGAGTTTGTTCGCCGATTTGCTGCAAACAAGTCCAAGGCCAAGCAGGCCACTTCTCGTCGAAAGCTCATTGAGAAAATTCAGTCGGAGGCAGTCGATGTTCGACCCTCCTCGCGTCAGAACCCCTTTATTCGTTTCGAGCAGACCAAGCAGCTCTATCGTCAGGCGGTTCACTTGCAGAGCGTGGTCAAGACCTATGAGGGAGGAAATCCGGTCTTGAATAAGGTCTCATTGATGGTTGAGGCGGGAGAGAAGATTGCGATTGTCGGCCCAAACGGTGCTGGCAAGTCTACGTTGGTCAAGGCCCTAATCGGATCAGAACGGGGCGGTCTCGAGGTGGATTCAGGTCTTGTGAAATGGTCCGAGAATGCGCAGATTGGCTATATGGCGCAGGACGTCTACCCGGAGTTTGAGCAGTCGAGCACGTTGACCGAGTGGCTGCAGCGCTATGGGCAGGAGGGCGATGATGATCAGGCCCTTCGCTCCATTCTCGGTCGATTGCTGTTTTCGGGCGACGATGTCCACAAGGCCGTCTCGGTGTTGTCGGGTGGCGAGAAACACCGCATGAGTTTTGGTCGCCTTATGCTCGAGCGGGCCAATGTGCTCATCATGGATGAACCGACCAACCATCTGGATATGGAGTCAATCGAATCACTGCAGATGGCGCTTGAGAAGTTTCAGGGAACCCTCTTTGTCGTCTCGCATGACCGCGAGTTCGTCAATGCGGTGGCCAATCGCATCTGGGCCATGACAGGTGATGGTGCGGTCACCGATTTCAAGGGCAGCTATGACGAGTACTTGGCCAGCCAGGGCATCAATGCCTAATTATTCCGAAAGGGTCACGGGCCTCGTGCTGGCAGGCGGGCAAGGTTCCCGAATGCAGGGGCGCGACAAGGGCCTGGTTGAGTTTCAGGGGCAGCCACTCGCGCAGCGCGCGATGGATCGGCTTCGGCCTCAAGTCAGTCGGTTGCTGCTTAGCGCGAACCGCAACAGAGAGGAATACGAGCGGTTTGGTGTCGAGGTGCTCGGCGATAGCCTAGAGGGTTTCCAGGGCCCCTTGGCAGGAATGTTGGTTGGCCTGGAACATTGCGAAACGGACTGGTTGCAGGTGGTGCCCTGCGATGTTCCGTTCTTTCCCCTCGATTTGGTGGAGCGACTCGTGACTGCCGCAGAGCGCGATGGATGTGTGGCCGCCTATCCCCTGAGCCCAAGCGAGGAGGGTCGACAACAGCGGCAGCCGGTCTTTCTTTGCGTAAGGTCCACCGCGGTCTCAGGACTTCGCGACTATCTCTCCTCTGGCGGGCGCAAGATCGATGAGTGGGTTCGCTCCATTGGTGTTGCCCAAGTGTCTTTTGATTCAAAGAATGCCTTTGTCAATGCCAACACGCTCGATGAGCTTGAGGCATTGAGTCAAGGGATTTCCATCCACAGCGAGGATTCGCCATGTCAGCGTTGACCCAGCTGGACCAGATTGTTTCGTGCCTCTCGGGCTATGACCCCGACGCCCTGCGAGTCTCCAAGGCGATCGAAGTGATTGAGGCGCTGTGTGTGCCTCGCGAGATCGATTGGGCAGTTGAGCGCGTGCCCGTTCGTGCCGCCCTTGGGCGAGTCTTGGCCAAAGACCTGGTCTCTCCGATCAATGTCCCGAGTCACGACAACGCAGCCATGGATGGCTATGCCTTTGACGGAAGTTGCTTAACTGGGGCCGGGGAGGCACTCTCGTTAACGGTCAATGGAGAGGCTTTTGCGGGACGCCAGTTCAATGGTCATTGTGAGCGGGGGCACTGCGTTCGTGTCATGACCGGCGCAGTGATGCCGAGCGGCTGTGACACCGTTATCCCGCAAGAGTTCACCGAACGCGATGGACAGACCATTCGGTTCCTGTCGAAGGCGGTTCGACTTGGCGACAACCGTCGACGAATGGGTGAGGACCTCACACAAGGCAAACCGGCCTTATCGGCCGGAAGAATCATTCGTCCGGCGGATCTTGGGCTGGCCGCCTCGCTTGGCTTTGCCGAGTTGGGGGTCCGCAGGCGCGTTCGGGTTGCATTCTTCTCAACAGGCGATGAGCTCCGCTCCGTGGGTGAGGCACTCGATCCAGGCTGCGTTTATGACAGCAATCGTTACACCCTCTTTGGCATGCTGGCCCGACTCGGTGTGGACGTGGTTGACATGGGGGTCGTTCCCGATCAACCCGAGCGCCTCGAGGCCGCGTTCCGTCAGGCCGCGAGCTCTGCCGATGCGATCGTGACCTCTGGCGGGGTCTCGGTGGGTGAGGCAGATTTTATTAAAACCATGATGGCCAAGCTCGGCGATGTCACCTTCTGGCGCATTGCAATGCGTCCGGGTCGACCCATGGCCTTCGGTCGGATCTGGTCTGGCGAACGAGTGGGCGAGGGGGACTCTGCCGTTCTCTTTGGATTACCCGGCAATCCGGTGGCGGTCATGGTGACCTTCTATCTTTTTGTCCGTCCCGGACTTTTGTCGATGATGGGCGCGAAGGGTGAGGGCGGCGTGGTGATGCAGGCGGTGAGCGACGAGGAGATTCCCAAGCGTGCAGGTCGGACCGAGTATCGTCGCGGTGTCTTGTTCGTCGACGACAAGGGCGAGACCCGAGTGAGAACCACCGGTGGGCAGGGGTCGGGCATTTTGCGCTCGATGAGCGATGCCAATTGCCTGGTTATGCTTGATCACGACGACTCACTTGTGGCCCAGGGCGATCGAGTCAGCGTGATTCCTTTTGATGGCCTCGTCTAAGAAGTTGCAACGACTCGCTTGTCTTCGATAATGCGACCGTTTTCGAGTCGAATAATCCGGTTTGCGAGCGCAAGAGTCTGCGCTTCGGAGTGAGAGCTAAAGACAATCGCGCGGGGTCTGGTCAGCGGGCGATTCTCGTTGACAAACCCAGAGATTATTTGTGTGGATTGTGCGGTTGACTCGGCATCGAGCGCCGAGAAGGGCTCATCCAGAAGAAGCAAATCGGGGTTTCCAATAAGCGCTTTTGCCAGCGAGAGTCTCTGTTGTTGACCGCCAGAGAGCCGTGTAGCCAGACGCTCCTTAAGATCAAGGAGGCCCATTCTTTGAAGCGATGCCTCGCCAAGCGGTCCCGTCTCTTTCCAGCCGTTGCCGGCGAACCAGGCCGCCAGTCGAAGGTTGAGCCCAGCTGATAGGTGCAGCAATTGGCTGCGTTGAAATACCATTGCAGCCCGCACGCCTGCATCGGTTCGCACATGACCAATCGATTCTGGAATAAGTCTATGCAGGGCTCGCAGTAGTGTGGTCTTCCCACTTCCATTGGGTCCCATCAGACCGACAACCTCTCCCGCGCCGACCTCGAGTGATTGAATCTGCAGAACGCACTCTTGAGCGCGGATGACTCGCAGGCCGTTGATTCGAATCATGATCGTGCTTCCTGCGCTGGGCTTCGTTGGGCCACCGCGAAGAGAAGCAGATTCAGCAGCAAGACGGCCATGAGAAGAACGATTCCAAGGCCGATGGCCAGGGGAAGGTCACCCTTGCTTGTCTCGAGCGCAATGGCTGTTGTCATCACACGGGTGAATCCATCGATATTCCCTCCGACCATCATCACCGTGCCCACCTCGGCAATCGCGCGCCCAAAGCAGGTGATCAGAACGGTAAGAAGCGCGGCGCGCTCGTGAATCAGCAGCAGGAGGGCACGGGCGAGAAGACCGGCCCCCATTGAACGGAGGCCCTCGCCAATTCGTCGGTCGGCATCCTCGATGAGTTGGCGCGTCATGGTGGCCGCCAGGGGAATCACCAGAAGCGTCTGGGCAAGAATCATCGCGTGCAGACTAAAGAGCCAGCCAAGACCTCCGAGGGGGCCCGAGCGCGAAAGCAGAAGATAGGTGATGAGACCCACCACTACGGCTGGAATGGCTACGTAGGTATTGAGCAGCAAAACGGCGATGCGCTTGCCAACAAAGTCTCGCGCCCCAAGCATTGCGCCGAGGGTGCAGCCAATCAGGCAGGCGAATGCGGTTGCCGATACGCTGACTGTGAATGAACGGCTGACGATCGCAATAAGGGCTGGGTCGAGTTCGAGGACCAGACGTGTCGCAATCGCGATGCTTTGAGAGAGGTCACTCATGAGTGGGCGTATGCTAGAGACTTCCATTGAAGCGCACCATATAACCAGTTATGCATAGGGGAATCCACCGCCCACTTCGGGTCTCGCTGGCCTATAGCTTGGCCGATCAATCACAGAGTGATGACCTGGTTCATCACCCGCTCATACAGATGCTCGATGCGGTCGAGCGACGTGGCTCCATCTCTGCGGCGGCCCGCACCCTTGGATTCTCTTACCGCCATGTCTGGGGTGAGTTGAAGCGTTGGGAAGCGCGATTCGAGCGTGAGTTGATCGTTTGGGAGAAGGGGCAGAAGGCTCAGCTCACAGAGTTTGGGCAGAAGTTGCTCTGGGCCGAGCGACAGGTTCAGTCGCGCCTCTCGCCACAGATCGCGGCCTTGCGAGCAGATTTGGAGCGTGTCTTCGGGACAGCTTTCGATGATGATGCCCACGTGGTGAGTATTCCTGCCAGTCATGACGACGCCTTGGCCCGTTTTCGTGACACAGCAGTCGAGCGTGGCCTGCACTTGGAGCTTCGTTTCTGCGGCAGCCTCGAGGCTTTGGCGCGATACTCCGATGCCCGATCGCAACTCGCTGGATTTCATGTTCCGCGAGCGCGGCCCGACCTAGAGGGAACGATCCGCCGACTTAAGGAGGCCATGCGCAAGTCCGCTGCAGGGGTCGATGGCACGCTCATTCCATTTGCTCGACGGACACAGGGCCTGATTGTCGAGGCGAACAACCCACTGGGGCTGAAGGGATTGCCTGACCTTCTCAGTGGTGCCATCCGATTCGTTAACCGCCTTCCGGGGGCCGCAACTCGACTCTTTCTCGATGCTTGGCTTGACGACCATGGTGTGTCCGGGGATTCAATCCAGGGCTACCGATTCGAGGAGCCCTCGCACGCCGCGGTTGCGCAGGCGGTTTGGAGCGGTGCCGCAGAAGTCGGGCTGGGCTTGGAATCGGCCGCACGAGACCGTGGCCTCGGATTTGTTCCCCTCTTTGAGGAGGATTATTGGATTGCCTGTCGGGATCAGGAACTCGTCTCACCAGGGGTTGAAAAGCTCATGGCCATGCTCGCTGAGAGCGAGTGGATCGATCGGCTCGATGCCTTCGAGGGCTACCAGAGACCCTCGCCCGAGTCGAGTGCCTTACGCCTTTCGGAACTGATCGCCTAAATGTATTCACCTCTATGAGTCAGCGGCCCATACTCAGTGATTCTGCCGTTCCATTGGTTGCAGAGGCCGAGGTCTTGGATGAACAAGGCCGGCATAAGTCTATTCTGATTCCAGGAGAGCGCCCCCTAACGGTCTATGTCGACAAGCAGGAGTTGGTCACACTGATGACCCTTGGGGGTGCGCCCGAGGCCCTGGTGCTGGGTTATCTGAAGAATCAACGATTTGTTCAGTCACTCGAGGAGGTCGTATCGATTCAAGTGGATTGGGAGGTGTCCGCAGCCTCGGTGGTGACCCGAGATGGCATTCGATTCCTCAAGGAGCGCCAAGAGAAGCGCACGATTACCACCGGCTGTGGTCAAGGCACTATCTTCGGTGACATTCTCTCGGACATTGATTCCCTCTCACTCGATCCGCGAGCACGTCTCGATCACCAGACTTTGGTCGGCATTGTCGATGTGGTCAGGCAGCATCGCTCTATCTACAAACAGGCAGGGTCCGTTCACGGCTGCGCACTTTTTCGGGGCACTGAGCTTTTGATGTTCATAGAAGATGTCGGTCGTCACAATGCCGTGGACGCGATTGCCGGCCGAATGTGGCTTGAGGGACTCGATGGAGCAGGCTTGGTTTTCTACACCACGGGACGCCTCACGTCCGAGATGGTGATCAAAGGGGCGCAGATGGGCATCCCTTTTCTACTCTCTCGTTCTGGCGTAACCCAGATGGGCTTGGATATGGCCCGTCGTGTGAACCTGAGTCTATTTGGGCGCTGCTCTGGGCAGCATTACCTTCTATACAGTGGCTTTGAGCGATTCATCCCACGCAAGCAAGAGGCTGTCGAGTCGTCCCTGGTCAATTCGGGCTAGGGCGACCTCACGCACAGCGGGTTTCGCGCGATACGCCACACTCATTCCGGCAATCTGCATCATGGGAATGTCGTTGGAGCCGTCACCGAAGACGATGGCCGAAGAATTCGGTTTTAAGCGCTGTTTACAACGGTCGGCCACTGCGGCCTGCTTGGCAGGACCATCGATAATTGGGCCCACCACGGTTCCGTTGAACCGGGTTGCCTCGACCCCCAATGTATTGCAAACCACCTCATCGAAACCGAGTTTCGAGGCGACATGGTCGGTGATGGGCGAGAAGCCACCAGAGACCAACATGGTGTGTAGCCCGAGTGTCTTGGCTCGCGTGATCAATTCCTCGGCACCGGGATTGATTCGGAGCCGCTCCTCGATGAGCGCGTCAACGGCCTTTACCTCGAGTCCTTTGAGGAGTCGAACCCGTTGGCGGAGGCTCTCTCCGTAATCTTTGATTTCTCCGCGCATGGCGGCGGCGGTGATCGCCGCGACCTCGGCCTTCATTCCAATGAAGTCGGCGAGTTCGTCAATGCACTCAATGTTGATGACCGTTGAGTCCATGTCCATGGCAAGCACGCTGAAATCGCTCAGTGACTGCCCGAATGGGACAAAGAAATAGTCACAGCCATACATGCTTGAGAACCGATCAAGCATTTCGCGACAGAAATGGTCTACGGTCGAGGCATCGAGAGGGCCGATGACGGCTGCATGCTCGGATGAACGCGCGAGTGGCCGCTCGATCAGATTGGCAAGCGAGCGACCCAAGGCCGGATCGATCGCTTGCAAAGCGCCATCCCCACCCGATAGGCAGCCTGATACCAACACAAGGTGGCCTCGCATTGATTTCTCCTCATTTGTTTGCATAGGTGTGTGGGCGCCTGGGTCTAAGACTTGGCCTGCGATGGAAACAAAAGGGAGATGGCTTCGCGCACATGAACAAGGCGGCGAGCGAGGTCCTCTGAGGAGGCTGTCATTTTGATTCTTTCAGGGCCGGCGAGTTTGAATCGATGGTCCTTCTGAATGATTTGAATCACCCGGGCGGGGTCTACCGGCGCCTCTCGATCAAACTGCATCACCACATGGTCGCTGGTGGCATCAAGCTTGCGAATACCCAGTGCCTTGACCCGAATCCGAAGGCGGTGGGTTTCGATCAGCCCGCGGGCGGCATCTGGGAGCTTCCCAAACCGGTCGATGAGTTCCTCTTGGATCGCTTCGAGAGACTCGAGATCCGAAGCCGATGCCAGTCGCTTGTAGAGTGTGAGTCGCTCGTGAATATCGCCGCAGTAGTCTGCAGGCAGCAGCGCTGGCAGATGCAAGTTGATCTCGGTAATGGCTTTCAAGGGCGCATCCATGTCGGGCTCGCGCCCAGCCTTCAGCGCACCAACCGCCTCGGAGAGCATGTCGTTGTAGAGCTGGAAGCCCACCTCGGTCATTTCGCCGGACTGGCTGTCGCCCAGGACCTCTCCGGCCCCGCGAATCTCCAGATCGTGCATGGCCAAGAAGAATCCACTACCGAGCTCCTCCATGGACTGAATGGCCTCGAGTCGCTTGATGGCATCCTTCGATACCGCCGTCTCATCGGGGACCAGTAAATAGGCATAGGCCTGATGGTGCGATCGTCCCACGCGACCGCGCAGTTGGTGCAGCTGGGCGAGGCCAAAGCGGTCCGCCCGATAGATCACGATGGTGTTGGCTGTGGGGACATTGATCCCTGTCTCAATGATTGTCGTGCAGAGAAGCACATTGATGCGCTGCTGATTGAAGTCGCGCATGACTTGCTCTAGCTCACGCTCCGCCATCTGCCCATGCGCAATTCCTATGCGCGCCTCGGGCACCAAGGCTGAGAGTGCCTCGAATCGATTCTGCATGGTGCTGACTTCGTTGTGCAAGACGTAGGACTGGCCCCCACGCTTGAGCTCTCGAAGCAAAGCCTCGCGGACTGTCGAGGGCGACTCCCGTCGCACCATTGTCTTGATCGCAAGGCGCTTTTGGGGCGCAGTCGCAATCACGGAGAAATCACGAAT
>JBJOGU010000148.1:0-6168 GCA_046048075.1 Pseudomonadota bacterium | reverse complement strand
CGGGAGGCGCCTTGGGTGCAATGGCAGGGGTGCTCCTTGCGGCGGCAATGCTGCATTTTGTTGGGGCCGACCTGGGGGGTGGCTATTTCAGGGCCGGCTCAGCCGATCTGCAACTCGATCCATTGACGATCATGGCATTCATTGGCTTGGCTGGGCTCATTGGCTGGGTTGCGGCATGGGTGAGTCTTCGTCGCATAGCCTGGTCGAGTCCGGCACAACAACTTCGATCATCGTGCGATGAGCCGCTGGGCCTGAATGCCAAGCCGCTGCTTGGTCTTGGCTTTGGGCTTTTCGGGCTCGCAGGGCTCTTTAGCCTTCTTCCTCCATGGGGGGTGGTCTCCTTCGGGGGTTACATGGCGATGGCCATGCTCTTGATCGCGGCAGTGGCCGCGGCGCCATGGTTGGTTGCCAACTTCTCAATTGCGGGCAATCGACTCGCAAGGTGGCGACTTCGTCAGGCCTCCTCATCCTCAGCTGCATTGATTTCGGGGGTCGTGGCGGCGGTTGCACTCGCGGTGGCCATGATGGTCATGGTCACAAGCTTTCGCAGTTCGGTAGGCCAGTGGCTCGAGCAGGTGCTGCCGGCCGATCTCTACAGCCATCAGGCCTCGGCAGCCCAGGTGGAGACGCTTTCGGCGGGCTCCATTGGAGCCATAAAGCAACTCGATTCCGTGGCACGGGTGGAGGCGGCCCGGCATCAACGCCTCCTCCTCAACCCCGCATTGCCGCCGGTTGTTCTCATTGCAAAGCCCATTGAAGGTTTAGACGTTGCCGTTGGTTCAGCAGCCCGCTTCGAGACTGCGGCCCGCATTGCACTGCCCTTGGTCGGCGAGGCACGCTGGCAGGCAAACGCGACGCTGCCTAAGGTGTTTGCATCAGAGGCCATGCGCGATCTCTATGGATGGGACACCGGCAGCGTTCAGACGCTTCCCCTGGCTGGTCAGGCTGCCCAGCGGGTATGGGTGGCAGGGATATTCCGTGACTATGGTCGACAGCATGGCTCGGTGGTCATGGATCTCTCGAGCTACCAAGCGATCACTGGGGATCGCTCCATCTCCTCGATTTCCATCTGGCGGCAGCGGGGTCACTCGGCTGCAGTCCTGCGGACGGAACTCGCTGCGCTCGATTCTGGTGTGGCCGACATTCAGTGGGTCGAGTCCGAGGCCATCCGCGAGATGTCGCTTCGGATATTCGATCGCAGTTTTGCCATTACCTATGCACTCGAACTCGTGGCCATCTTGATTGCACTGCTCACCGTCGCCATTGGCTTCTCTGCGCAACTCATGTTGAGGGAGCGTGAGTTTGGTCTTATGAGCCAGATGGGCCAGTCTCGCGCTCAACGTTCCATGACCATTGCCTGGGAACTGGGGGGTCTGGTTCTTCTCGGGGGCCTATGGGGATCCCTCATGGGAATGCTCATGAGTCAGGTGCTGATCCACAAGGTGAATCCTGAATCGTTTCATTGGACCATGCAGACCGACTGGCCCTGGGGGCAGATGGGCTTGCTTCTATTTGGTCTGGTGGCGATCTCGGTATTGGTCGCCATGGCCATGGCGCATCGCATCGATGAGCGCAGGCTCATTTACTCTCTACGGGCCGATTGGTGATCACATGAAATCACGCGTCTCGGGAGGCAGTCGACGAAGAGTTCTTGAATGCGGGCTTGCGGCATTGCTCGCCAGCCCCTGGCGAACCATTAGCGCCTCCACCCCTCTGCAGGGGAAGTCTTATGCGACCGTTACGCCCCGGCCTCTTGCATTCCCTCGAGACCATGGTGGGCACCCCGATTACCGAACCGAGTGGTGGTATCTCACTGGATGGCTTCGCACCTCGGTGGGTCGGGCCATTGGCTTTCAGTTGACATTCTTTCGCAGTCGAACAGTGCATCCCGATGCCAACCCGAGTCGATTTGCGCCTCGACAACTCCTTTTTTCGCATGCAGCGCTCTCGATTGATGGCACGCAGCGAGTGATTCACGCGGATCAGGTGTCTCGGACAGGATTTGCGGATGCAGTCTTCTCAGAGACAGACACGGCTTTGAGACTCAACCGCTGGGCTCTGGATCGGCATTTTATTGGCGATCCGGGGATAGACCATTACCGGGGCCTGATTGACACAGACGACTGGCGACTTTCTTTTCAGGCCAGAACCGATCGTCCTCCGGTGCTGCGAGGCAACGCAGGCCTATCGGCCAAGGGGCCCGCCAGAGAGCAGGCAAGCTATTACTACAGCCGGCCCCATCTGAATGTGGTGGCATCGCTGGGGCTGTCGAAGGGTTTGCTCCGTGGAGTCGGTCACCAAAGCATGGCGGATTTGGCCACCGAGCAATCGCTGACCGGCAAGGCCTGGCTCGATCATGAGTGGTCGAGTAGCCTGCTCATGGAGGGCGCTGTGGGTTGGGATTGGCTCGGATTGCATCTGGATTCGGGCGAATCCTGGATGCTCTTTCGCATTCGAGATGGGCAGGGCAGGGCCTTATTCACCGAGACCGACCGTCGCGATCATCGTGCTCGACGTCGCGCGGAATCGCGGGAGGCCCGATGGGAGGTCATTCGACTCTGGCAGTCCCCCCACTCGGGCGCGCACTACCCCGTGGAGATTCGCCTGCACCTCGGCGATGAATCGGTGCGGATTCAGCCGATGATGGATGATCAAGAGATTGACGCTCGGGCAAGCACCGGTGGGTTTTACTGGGAGGGCGCAGTGCGGGTGATTCGGGATGCGAAGGAGGTGGGTCGGGGGTATCTTGAACTGACTGGCTATGCGCAACCACTCGTGCTTTGATGGGCTGCCTTGTGGTTTTGCACCCTATGGAGTCGCGCCATGCGGCCACGTCAACTTGCAGGAATTGTGAATTCGGGAGAGTCAGGTGAATAAGAAACGCTTGGGTTTGGTGGGTGTGGGCCGCATGGGCCATGGACTTGCAGCATGTCTTCTTCGTGCAGGTTATTCGGTCTCTTTTCTCAGTCACCAAGGCAATCAAGACAGCAAGGATTTGTTGGAGGTTGGTGCCGCCTCGGTGGATTCAATCGCGGCCCTCTGCGAGCGCAGTGACTGGCTGCTGATTTGTGTCACCGGGTCCCCAGAAGTCGAGGCGATTGTCCTTGGCCCGAACGGTGTGTTGCAGTCGTCTCATCGACCCGAATTGGTCATCGATTTTTCAACCGCTATTCCAGACTCCACCGTGAAGTTGGCGAAGGCCTTTGCTTCTCAATCGATTCTGTTCATGGATGCCGCTATGACGCGCACGCCCAAGGAGGCAGCAGAGGGGCGTTTGAATCTTCTCGTTGGTGCCGAAGAGGCCACCTTTCAGATGGCCAGGCCCCTGCTAGAAAAACTTGCTGAGAACATCACCCATGCGGGCGGCGTGGGCGCGGGCCATCGCCTCAAGCTCCTGCACAACTTCGTATCCCTGGGCTCGGTGGCCTTGCTCTCCGAGGCGGCGGCCTGCGCCGATGCCATGGGTATCTCCCTGGAGGTCTTTGCCGACACTCTAGAGAAGGGAGGTGGTCGGGGTGCGGCGCTCGAGCGGGTACGCCCGTTTTGGTTAGAGGGAGACCCACGCGGTCTTCGTTTCACTGTGGCCAATGCGGCCAAGGACCTCTCCTACTACTTAGAGATGTCAGCTCAGACGAGCGTTGCCGCTCCGATTGCCAGGGGTGTGAGCGCACAACTCGAAGGATTCCAGACCAGCGGATCTGGCAATCGACTTATGCCGGAGCTTTATCGCTTGATGCGTGAAGCGAGTGGGCCCGCTCGATGAGTCGGACGGGGTCGCAGATGCGAATGTGCTTCTGATTCACTTCAACGATTCTGTCTTGGCCCAGTTTCGAGAAGACTCGGCTCACTGTCTCAATGGTCATACCCAAGTAACTTCCGATGTCTCGGCGAGACATTCGCAAGACGATTTCCGATGAGGAAAATCCTCTTGCCTTGTGACGGTCGACTAGATTGGCGAGAAAGCTTGCAATTCTCTCTTCCGCATTCATGATGCCAAGGAGCATCATTACGCCTTGATCACGAACGATCTCTCGGCTCATTACCTTGTGAAGGTGGCGCTGAAGCACATCAAATTCACGGCAGAGTGCTTCGATTCGTTCAAATGCCATTACACAGACCTCAGAGTCTTCTAGCGCCACGGCATCGCAATTATGGTGATCCTGAACGATGCCATCGAGGCCCATCAGCTCGCCGGACATTTGAAATCCAGTGACCTGGCCGCGTCCGTCGGATGTGTTGAGTTCGGTTTTAAAGAATCCCGTGCGAACGGCGTAGAGTGCGGTGAAGGGATCTCCGGACCGAAACAGGCTGGCACCCCGAGCGACCCGTTTCCGAGTGGTCACGAGGGTGTCGAGTTGCTCCAACTCCTTGGAACTTAGCCCCACAGGCAGGCAGAGCTCTCGCAGGTTGCAGCTCGAGCAGTTGTGTGCGGCACTTGACATGTCAGAGAGTCTAGCGAAAAAGGCGCTTGCTTTGATTTAAATCAAGCGGTCTTCCCGCCTCCAGTGGAGGATGGCGACATGGAAACAGGAGTTTGTCTATGTCAGCCCTAATCGATGAGCAGACACTGGCGCAATTTGACGTGCCAGGCCCCCGCTATACCTCTTACCCCACCGCAGACCGATTCGTAGAGGCATTTGGCGAGTCGGACTACCAAGCCGCATTGCAGCTTCGTCGACAGACGCGCTCTCAGGCGCCCCTATCGCTTTACGTTCATCTGCCGTTCTGCGAGTCGGTTTGTTACTACTGCGCATGCAACAAGGTGGTGACAAAGAATCGCTCCAAAGCAGAGGCCTATCTGCATGATCTCGCCTTGGAGATCGACCTTCAAACCCAGTATCTCGGTGAAGGCCAGCGTCTAAGTCAGCTCCACTTTGGGGGAGGCACGCCCACCTACTACTCCGATGAGCAACTTCAAGGCCTCATGGCCGTCATTCGTCGCAAGTTCGAGCTCGTCCCGGGCGGAGAGTATTCAATTGAGGTGGACCCGCGGACAATCAGCGCGGATCGGCTCAAGTCTTTGCTGAATATGGGGTTTGGCCGGCTCAGTTTCGGGGTCCAGGATTTCGACCCCGTGGTCCAGCGCGCAGTGCATCGGGTTCAGCCCTATGCGGATGTCGAGCGGCTCATGCAGACGGCCCGTGGACTGGGGTTTGATTCTATTAATCTCGATCTCATTTATGGCCTTCCGATGCAAACGCCTGAGTCGATGGCCAAGACCGTTGAGGCTGCCATTGCACTCGGTCCTGATCGGGTTGCTCTCTATGGGTATGCCCATCTTCCGGCACGGTTCAAACCGCAGCGACGCATTAATGAGCATGAACTGCCTCGTGCCAAAGACAAGGTTCATATGTTGGCCAGTGCCATCGAGCAGATGGAGCGAGCCGGCTATGTTTATATTGGTATGGACCATTTCGCCAAGCCCAACGATGCCTTGGCGGTGGCCCGATCCCAGGGCCGTCTGCATCGCAACTTTCAGGGCTACAGCACGCAGCCTGACTGCGACTTGATTGCCTTGGGTGTCTCTGCGATTGGCCGCGTGGGCAATACCTACTCGCAGAACGCAAAGACCTTGGAGGAATACTCCGATGCACTCCACCAGGGCCGCCTGCCCATCGTCAAGGGAATGGCACTGGGACAGGACGATGTACTTCGTCGCGCGGTGATTATGTCAATTATGTGTCAAGGCAAGCTGGACTTTGATGCCATCCGACTTGGCTTTGGGGTTGATGTGGAGCGCTATTTCGAACGTGAATTGGAGGCCTTGACGCCTCTTGCCCGGGCGGGTCTTGTTGAGTGTGGCAATGATGAAATTCGCGTCACGGAGCGGGGCTGGTATGTGGTTCGGGCGGTCGCAATGGGATTTGACCGATACCTTCAGGGCGATGCCGAGCGCCAGCGATTTTCGAAAATCATATAGAGCGGTTTGGTCGTATGATTCGGGCAGTCGCGAACACAACGCTGCCCCGAGGGGTCAATGGCCAAAAAGTTTATTCAGAAGTGGATTCCAGACCAAGAGAAACTTGGTCAGAACAAGTATCTGAAGTGGCTTGGTCCGCGGCTTTTCGATTACAGCCTCTGGCATGTGAATCGCCGCAGTGTGGCAGTCGGCATCTCCTGCGGGCTGTTTTTCGCGTTTCTTCTGCCAATTGGCCAGATTCCCGCTGC
>JBJOGU010000147.1:0-3232 GCA_046048075.1 Pseudomonadota bacterium | reverse complement strand
TCCGCGCGCATTGCCCAAGATCGCCATCCAACCATCCTTCTCAATCTCAGCAACCTCGCCTGGTTTGGGCACACCATCGCCCTTTCTCAACATTTGTCGATAGCACGCATGCGAAGCCTTGAGACGGGGCGTCCAACCATTCGCGCGACCAACACAGGCACGACCGCCATTGTTGACCACAAGGGTGATGTGCGGGCTGCCCTCCAACCCATGGCGCCTGGCATTCTTGTTGGTACCGTGCAAGGCATGCAGGGTGCCACGCCATTTGCACGTTTTGGTAGCCTGCCCATTCTGCTCATCGCGGCGATCTGCCTGCTTCTCGGGCTTCGGTCGAGCCCCTTGCGGACAGCTAGAATGCAGGGATGAAGACCTTTCAAGACGTCATTCTGACCCTTCAGAATTATTGGAGCGGGCATGGTTGTGCGCTGCTTCAGCCCATCGACATGGAGGTGGGTGCGGGCACCTCGCACACGGCCACATTTTTGCGTGCCCTGGGTCCCGAGCCCTGGCGAGCCGCCTATGTGCAACCCTCTCGGCGACCCAAGGACGGTCGCTACGGTGAGAACCCCAACCGACTGCAGCACTACTATCAATACCAGGTGGTGTTGAAGCCCTCTCCTCCCGATATTCTCGAGCTCTATCTCGGTTCCCTCGTGGCCCTGGGTATTGACCCCAAGGCCCACGACATCCGCTTCGTCGAAGACGACTGGGAGAACCCGACACTGGGGGCTTGGGGCCTGGGTTGGGAGGTCTGGCTCAACGGCATGGAAGTCACGCAGTTCACCTATTTTCAGCAGGTGGGTGGGCTCGATTGCAGCCCCATCACTGGCGAGATCACCTACGGGCTTGAGCGACTGGCCATGTACCTGCAGGGCGTCGAGAATGTCTATGACCTCTGCTGGACCCAGTGGCAAGAGGCAGGAGAGACCCGACAGGTCCGCTACCGAGACGTCTACCACCAGAACGAAGTGGAGCAGTCCAAATTCAACTTCGAGGCAAGTAATGTCGAAGTCTTGCTGCGACGCTTTGGTGAGCATGAGAGCGATGCGCGCGATCTGCTTGAGAAGAATCTGGCCCTGCCCGCCTACGAGCAGATTCTCAAGGCCGCACACAGCTTCAATCTGCTGGATGCCCGCGGCGCAATCTCGGTGACCGAGCGGGCCCAGTACATTGCTCGAATTCGCAACCTCTCAAGGATGGTGGCGCAGGCCTATGTGGCCTCACGAGAAGCACTTGGCTTTCCCATGCTGATTCAACCGAGTTAAACCAGATGACACAAGCCCAAGATGCCCGCGCGGCGCTGCTCGTTGAAGTTGTCACCGAGGAGTTGCCACCCAAGGCCCTTTCACGCCTGAGCGAATCGTTCAGCCAATCAATTGCCAACGAACTCGCCAAACAAGGGCTTCGACCCAACAACGCCGCGGTGGAGTCCTTTGCCAGTCCACGGCGGCTCGCAGTTCGCCTATCCGATGTTGCTGCCCATGCCGCCGATACGCAGAAGGAAGAGCGCCTGCTCCCGGTGTCGGTGGGTCTCGATCCCCAGGGCCTGCCCACCCCGGCGCTGCAAAAAAAACTGGCCAGCCTTGGGCTCACCCTGGGTAAAGGTATCGAGCTCACCGAACTCAAGACCATCTCAGACGGCAAGCAAGAAGTCTTTGTCTGCAATCGCCTCCAGAAGGGGGTCTCGCTCACCGAGGGCCTGCAGGTGGCATTGGAACGCGCACTCAACGCGCTTCCCATTCCAAAGCTCATGCGCTACCAATGGCCCTTGGGTAACAACGGTGGCCTTGAGGAGGTCTCTTTTGTGCGACCTGCCCATCATCTGCTTGCGCTGCATGGCACCGATGTGGTCCCAATCGCTGGGCTTGGTCTTCGTGCCGATCGCATCACCCTAGGACATCGATTTCACTCCAGCGGGCCGATCTCGATTCGTAATGCAATGAGCTACGAGCAGCAACTCGAGGTCGAGGGCCATGTCATCGCCTCATTCAAGGTCCGCAGAGATCGGCTCGTCGACTCACTTCAACGCGCCGCGAAGGGGCAGAACGTGGTGATGCCCGAGGCCCTCGTTGATGAGGTCAATGGCCTGGTGGAGTGGCCAGTGGTTCTGGAAGGACAATTCGATGAGGCGTTTTTGTCGGTGCCGCAGGAATGCCTCATCCTTACGATGCAACAGAATCAGAAGTATTTCGCCATGACCGATGCCAAGGGTCGACTCGTGAATCGCTTCCTGTTGGCTGCGAATCTCGAATCCACCCATCCCAAAACCGTTGTGCAAGGCAATGAGCGAGTCCTCCGAGCACGGCTCAGCGATGCAAAGTTCTTCTTCGACCAGGACCGCAAGCGTCGCCTCGAAGACCGCCTGCCGGGCTTCGCCGCGGTGACCTATCACAACAAAATTGGCAGTCAGGCCGAGCGAATCGATCGGCTGGAGCAACTCGCTGCCAAGTGGGCTCCGCAAATGGGTGTCTCCGAGGCCCATGCTCGCCGGGCGGCCCGTCTCTGCAAGGCCGATCTGCTCTCCGACATGGTGGGCGAGTTCCCCGAATTGCAGGGCGTGGTTGGCCGCTATTACGCCGAGCATGATCATGAGCCAGCAGAGATTTCCAATGCCATCGAAGAGCACTACAAGCCGCGCTTTGCAGGCGATGCGCTCCCAAATGGTTCAATCGGGCAGTTGTTGGCACTCGCCGACAAGTTGGAATCGATTGTTGGAATCTGGGGCATTGGCCTTGCCCCCACGGGTGACAAGGACCCATTCGCGATGCGGCGCTCGGCCCTGGGCATTGCCCGACTCCTCATTGAGGGGGCGCTTCCGTTCAATCTGGAAACCCTGGTGCAGGATGCCGCCCAGTCATTTTCCGGCATCCCTACTGTGGCCGCGCCGATGGGTGACATCTTGGAGTTTATTCGCGAGCGAACCCGCGTCTACCTTCGTGATCAGGGCCACGACGCCGCGCAGATCGATGCCGTGCTTGCCGTCTGCCCCAACCTGCTGCATCAACTGCCCAAGCGTCTTCATGCCCTGTCGAAGTTCATGGGCAGTTCGGCGGCACCCTCGCTGTCCTCGGCCAACAAACGAATTGGCAATATCCTGAAGAAGGCCGAGGCCACCCCAGATCGCGTTGATCCCAAGCGGCTTGAAGACCCCGCCGAGGTCGCCCTGGGAGGCTTGCTCAAGGAGTTGACTCCTTTGGCCATGGCAGCGGCTGCGGAGGGCAATTACGAGAAG
>JBJOGU010000146.1:0-6785 GCA_046048075.1 Pseudomonadota bacterium | reverse complement strand
CGAGCACCGGCGCCATGATGAAAAGGGTAAGAAAGAGTGCCAAGCCCACCAGCACCTGGTTGGGCGGCGTCTGTGCCGTGCCCAAGGCCTGCCGCAGCAGCGACATCACAATGATGATTCGTATAAACGAGGTCATCATGAGCAACATCGAGGGCAGCAGCGTTAGTGCCGTGATGAGGCCCAACAACTCCAGGGTAAGGCTGTAGCGCGACCCCTGCACCGTCACGGCGGGCAATCCTTGGGCCTGGGCCGCCATGGGCAATAGCAGTGCCATGGCCAGGGCAGCAAGGAATGCGATTCGACCCATGGACTCGCTACTTCTTCTTGAAGAACCGACTCAAGGCCTGGGCAGCAGGCATGATGGCCGGCGATGCCCCAACCGTCCGCAGCGAGGCGATGGATGCGCCCTGCCCCGAAGATTCCGAAGCAGGCCACTCCGCCAGGGTGTTGATCTGGTTCACAGAAACACCGAGCAGCAAATCTTTGTCGCGCACACGCACCAACACAACCTGCTGGCGTGCACCGGTGCCAAGGGATTCAAGCAACTGAATCTGACGGCCCGTGGCCAGCCCACCGGGCTGAAAACGCTTGAGTAGATACAAGACCACAGCCAGCAGGCCAATGACCAGCAGGAAACTGCTGATCATTGAGACCCAGTCGAGGCTATTGGCCAGTCCGTTGGTCACGATGCATTAAACCTGTTTGAGGCGCTCGGCCGCGGGCACCACACGGGTGAGTCGGATGCCGTAGCGATCGTTGACCAACACAATCTCGCCCTGCGCGACCACGGTCTGGTTAACGAGCAAATCCAGGGGCTCTCCGGCGAGGCGGTCGAGTTCGACCACGCTGCCTTGGCTCAGACGAAGGAGATCGCGAATCTTCAGGGATGCACGGCCCACTTCAATAGAGATGGTGACAGGAATGTTCTGCAGGACCTCGGGGTCGATCTGCGCATTCTCGCCAGTGACGTTCTCGCCTTCGAGCACGTCGCGTTCTTGATCTTCGGTTGCATTTTCCATGGCTTAGTCCTGTCTGGTCTTACCGGTTACATCGAGTGAACTGCGAATCTGAATGGCCATCTGGTTGTCTTGAACCCCCACATCGGCCTCGTAGGTTCCAATATTCGAGATACGGACCTGCGCCGCATCGGGCTTCTTGAAGTAGAGCAAATCACCCACCTTGAGATTGCGAAGGGTGTGGAGATTGGTTGGAATCTGGCCCAGGATGGTCTGCAACTCCAACGGGGATTCGAAAGTCGCTTCACGAAGGGCTTCGCGCCAGTGGCGCTCGGTCAATTCGTTGCCATCGGCCGTCTGAACCCGGCTGCGAAGCACATCCCGCATGGGCTTGAGTGACGCATAGGGGTAGACCAAATCAATGAAGGAGTCTCCCTCGGGGCTCTCGACATCGAAGCGGCTGAGAATCACGAGATCGTTTTCATCGGCGATCTGCGCAAACTGGGGATTGATCTCGGAACTCACCATGCTCACATCGAGCTTGAGCAGCGGCGACCAGGCCTCTTTTAGAGACTTAAAGAAGACATCAAGAACAATGCTAATCACGCGGGTCTCGGTGGGTGTGAAGAGCCGCGTGGGGGGCAGTGGCCCACCCTTGCGACCCGTTCCAAATCCACCGAAAAAGACATCGAGTGAGGCGAAGATGACATTGGGCTCAATGACCACGAGTGAATTGCCGCGCAGCGGGTCCACACGAATCATGTTGACCGAGAGCGGGGCCTTGAGGGTCTTGAGGTAATCCCCGTAGCGAACAATTTCGGCCTTGAGTGGCGTGATCTTCGGTGTAGACCGAAGCACCTCGACCAATCCAAGACGAAAGAGCCGCAGGAACCGCTCATTGATCATCTCAATGGCGCCAACGTTGATTCCAAGCGAACTGTCCTCACTGGCCAGATCGTGCTTGCGCACGCGAATGCGATTGTTGTAGCCCGTCTCCGCCGGGATCGAGCCGTCTGCAAGACCTTCTTGCAGGGCGGCGAGTTCCTCTTCGCTCAGTAGGCTTGTGGCGCCGGCCATGATGTCTGTTTCCTCAGTCCGCTGAAGTTATTGGACGACAAATTCGGTAAAGAGCACCTGTTCAATGCCCCCAAAGTCTTCGTAACGCTCCAAGACCGCATTCATTGCCAGACGAAGCTTCTCGGCCAACTCAATTCGGAAGGTGGGCTTGTCGACCTCCGATTCCGAGACTTGGCGCATCACATCGAGAGCAGCCATTCGCAATGCGAAGTCATGCTTCTCAATATTGGCGAGGACTTTGTCGTCGTAGTGGGTCATGATCGCCACGGTGACCTGCATCACTTTGCGCGAGCCCGAAAGATTGGCAAGAAGTGGGCGGCCCATCTCCTTGTAGCGGCTCTCAAACTTCTTGACGTCCGCGGCATTTTTGGTGACTTTCTCGGGGCCCTGGGGCGCCTCTTTGTAGTTGGGCAGGGGCTTGCCATCGGGCCCAACCTTCGGCTGGCCATCCTCACCACCCTCACCCTCTTTGGCCTTGTCGGCTTCGGCCTTCTCGGCCTCGGCCTTCTTGAGCAGCTCTTCGACCGAATTCGGGTCGGGCTGGCTAAAGAAGCCTGTGGCGGCCAGCGTGGCCACCACCGTGACTGCGAGCAGCACAATGAGTCCCACGATCAGTAGGATCAGTTTTAGAGGCGACTTTTTCTTTCCGCCTTCGACTTGCTCTTGTTCGTCTGCCATTTCAATTCCTTCTCAGTTGTTTCTTCAACGGTTACACCAGGACATTCAATCTTCCATCTAGGGGCGTTTGACCCAAACTCAAGGCCTCTATTCCCCCAACTGCCTGGGTGTCACCGCCGGTTTCGGTCGCGGGATGCTGACCACGATTCCGATTGTGCCCCGCCTGATCGCCACTTTTTTGACGCGACTGGTCACCCACGGTCATCGAAGCAACCTCTGTGCCAGCACGCTCCAATGCTTCTTTGAGCCGTGGCAGCTGGTCGGCGAGCAACTCCCGGGTGCCCACCTGGCTGGCCCGGAAGGAGGCCTCAAGTTCACCCCCTCGCCAATCCAGCTCAATTTGTAACTCCCCGAGGCCCTCGGGATGAATATCCATATGTACCTTCCAATGGCCATTTTGAATCTGTTGGACCAGTCGCTGGCTCACCAACTCGGCAAAACGCTGGGAGAACTGCTGGGCGAGTTGTTGGCCCGATTGGCGACCCGACCCATCCGAACCCGCCCAAGATCCGGCAGACCCGCCCGATGAAGAGTTTCCGCCCGAGCTGGGCGCCGCTCCCTGCGAGAGCCCAGAGCCTGAGCCAGGACGGCTTGTCCCCAAGTCTTCGATGGGCTCGGCCTCAAGACCCTGGGCGCCCAGGTCGGCAGCCTGCAGACTCGCCAAACGCTCAGCGGTGCTCGGCTGGCGCTGAATGTCTGCCATGCGCTCAAAGACCACCCCCCGCATGACCAAGGGGTCAATCTTCACTCCCAGTTCTTTTAATGCCGATCCCAGTGTGGTCGATGGGCTCGTCTCGCCATCCGGGCCGATTGCGGCCGAATCAGTGCCCGCCTCGAATCTGGATGCCAGTGCAGCAAGGATCCCCTCGGACATCGGCACTCGGGCCCGGACGGGCTCGGCCGACCACCACTGCTCAATTGATTTCCCCGAGAGTCCCAGGCGCGCAAGGGCGTTCTCGCTCGAATCCAAGGTGCCCGGGCCCATCGGAGCACCCAGACCATCGAGCGCCGATGACGTGTCGGCTCCGTCTGTAAGAAGCGCCTGGGCGTCAATCTCCCTTAGGTCCGCAAGGCCCATCGATTCCGCTCCGTTCAGATCCCATTGCCCCGGCGCCGTCATTTCGGCATTCAACGCCAGGGGGTGGAGCGATTGAATCGACGCCGATGACCCGAGTTCATCTAAGACCGAACCCGGGCCCTCCAACAGAGACGCAGTCTCGATGCCGTCAGCGGTCGCCGCATCGAGATCAAGTCTGGCCAGTGCCTCGTCGCCCATTCCATTGGCTCGGGCCAGGGCGGCCAGCTCCGCATCACTGGGGGTGGGGCCAAAGACCCGCACCACCGTGCCCTTGCCAAGAACGATCTCTCGAATGTCGGATTGCTCTGCAGCCCCGAGAAGTTCACCCCCGGCATTGGCTCGATTGAAGAATCGGTCCACCAAGTGACTTGGACGACGGTGGCCTGGGGCGGTCGCCCCACGTGATTGCCCACTCGATTGCCGCCGAGCGCGGGCAGCCTCCTCTTCAGCCTTCGCATCGGATTGACGGGCGTCCTGCGAGCGTTGCTCTTGAACGCGCTTCTCCTGCCCGCGCTGCTGCTGAGCGGCAAGGTCTTGCCGCTCCCGCTCCATTCGGTGGCGCTCCCGCGCCTGGACCATGGCCTCTCGAAAGAGACCCTCGTCGGCTGCCGAATCGGCTTGGGACTTGCTTAGAGGCTCTTTGGGCTCGGTGGCCGACAGGGTTGAAAACACTGAATCAAGGGCTGGATTCATAGATGGGCATCGGTTGATTGTTTCCGGTACCTCCATAGAAGCAATCCCCAGACCACCCGATTCGCTTGCCGCTAATAGAGGTCTCGACAGCTCTCCCTTGGGTTCCCCTTGGACCTCCTGGTCGGAGACCGAATCGAACCCCTCCGCCGCCAATGGGGCGTGGCACAGGGGTTGCTTCTACCCCCTTGAGGCGCTTCGACGCTGGATTCTTAAGCAACTGATTTCATTGGGTATTTTTTAGAAAGCAAGGCATGGCCACACTCAGTTTGACGAGCTTACGACAGGGACTGACCAAGTTCGACCCCAGCGGTCTGGGCATCCCCGTGCTCGTTTTGCTCATCATGGCCATGCTGGTCTTGCCGCTGCCACCCCTGCTGCTCGACCTCTTCTTCACCTTCAATATCCTGGTGGGCCTGATCGTGATCATGGTCTCGATCGGTGTGAAACGGCCCCTGGACTTCTCCTCCTTCCCGGCCGTCATCCTTCTCACCACCATGCTGCGTCTGGCATTGAATGTGGCCTCCACGCGGGTGGTTCTTGTCAGTGGCCATGAGGGTCCCGATGCGGCTGGCAAGGTGATCGAGGCATTTGGCGAATTTGTGATCGCCGGCAATTACCTGGTGGGTATTGTCGTCTTCGCGATTCTCGTGATCATCAACTTCGCAGTGATCACCAAGGGTGCGGGCCGCGTCTCTGAAGTGACCGCACGGTTCACCCTCGATGCCATGCCGGGAAAACAGATGGCCATCGATGCGGACTTGAATGCTGGCGTGATCGACCAAGAGACCGCGAAGAAGCGCCGCGAAGAAATCTCACAAGAGGCCGACTTCTTTGGCTCCATGGACGGTGCCTCGAAATTCGTCAAGGGCGATGCGGTCGCCGGCCTGATTATTCTTTTCATCAACATTATTGGTGGCATGGTCGTGGGGCTCCTGCAGCACGACATGTCATTTAAAGATGCGGGGCAGACCTATGTGCTGCTCACCATCGGTGACGGCCTGGTGGCCCAGATCCCTGCCCTCTTCCTCTCATTGGCGACTGCCATTGTGGTGACCCGCGTCACCACTGCAGAGAACATGACCGAGCAGGCAAAATCTCAGCTGGCCAATCCCGCCGCAATGCTCCTTTCGGCTGGCGTGCTGGGCACCCTGGGCATCGTTCCCGGAATGCCCAGCATGATGTTTCTTACTCTTGCAGCCACCGCGGCCGGCATCGGAATCATGATTCTTCGCGGCCGGGCCCAGGCCGCACTCGAACCCACCCCAGAAGAGGCTGCGGCGCAGGCGGCAGCCGAGGCACCCAAAGAACTCGACTGGGACGACGTCGATACCGTGGATGTGATTGGCCTGGAGATTGGCTATGGCCTGATTCCTCTGGTGAATGCGGAGACGGGCGGCCAACTGATGAACCGCGTCAAGGGCGTACGCAAGAAACTCTCGGCCGAACTCGGCTACCTTGTGCAGCCCGTTCGCATTCGTGACTCACTCACACTCGACCCCGACCACTACCGCATTGTTCTCAATGGAGTGGTTCGTGGAAAAGGCGAAGTCAAAGTCGGGCGAGAGCTCGCCATCAGCCCCGGTCAGGTCTATGGAACCCTGGAAGGCATCCCAACGAAGGATCCCGCCTTTGGCCTGGATGCCGTCTGGATTGACCCCGCGCAGCGCGACTATGCCCGCACCCTGGGCTACACCGTGGTGGATGCCGCCACGGCAATGGCCACGCACCTGAACAAGGTGCTCCGCGAGGGGGCGGCCGAACTCTTGAGCCACGACGAGACCCAACAGCTTCTCGACAAGCTCGCCACTCGTTTTCCCAAACTCGTCGAAGACCTGGTTCCCGCAAAACTCTCACTGGGTGTGGTCACCAAGGTGCTTCAAAACCTTCTCGATGAAGGCGTCTCCATTCGCGATATGCGCTCGGTCATGGAAGCGCTCTCGGAGGCCTGCGGCAAGACCCAGGATCCGGCCGAGCTCACCAATATGGTTCGACCACGCCTTGGTCGAATGATTGTGCAGGCGCTGCTCGATGAGCAAGACACCCTGGCGGTGATGACCTTGGATCCCTCGCTCGAGCAAGTCCTGCACAACACGATCCAGCAACACCGCGGCGACCCCAGCAACATCATTCTGGAGCCTGGGCTTGCCGAGGGCCTCTTCCGGGCGCTTCGCGAGAGCGTGAAGAAGGTGGAAGACGGGGGCAACAACGCGGTCTTGGTGGTGTCGCCCGTATTGCGCCCCTGGTTGTCAAAGGCAGTCAAGCACCGGACCGAAGGATTGGCAGTGCTCTCTTACAGCGAGATT
>JBJOGU010000145.1:0-2873 GCA_046048075.1 Pseudomonadota bacterium | reverse complement strand
CCGCGCCCGGTCACCGTCAAAGTCACGCTTGTTAATCAGTGTGAACTCACAGACGATGTTTTCATGGTGAAGGTGATGCCCAATGGGGCCACGGCCCCATTTCACAACAAGGTGGCCGTGGTGGAGGCCATGAGCAATCAGCGGATCAAACTCGTGGCGAACTCCAAGTACCACGACTTCCAATTCGAGGGGGACGAAGACACCGCCGCCCCCTCGATTACCTTAACGGCTCACTGCGACTCGAACTCTCGCTTCGACAGCACCGCCAAGAGTATGCGAAAGGCCTTTGATTAGTTAAGAGGCCAGTCGCATCGATGGGCGCTGTTGCTCGCCCAGCATCTTTGGGATGCTGCCCCAGGCGCTTTGAATCTCGCTCATCAGGCTGGTGACTTCGGCCAAGGCCTCGAGGTCGTTGTGCAGGTTCACATGCAGCAGGCGACGGGTCATGTAGCCGTAGAGTTCGTCGAGGTTGCGGGCGATCTCGCCACCGGCCTCGAAGTCGAGTGCACTCTGCAGGCCCAAAACGATCTTGCTGGCACGGCCAAGGCTCTTTGATTTCTCTTCAATCGCGCCCCGACGAATCTGGCCTTCGGCGGCTTTGAGGCTCTCCATCAGACCATCAAACAGCATCTGAATGAGCTGCACGCTGTCGGCCGTGGCGACACCGGTGGTGACCTTCACATCACCGTAACTCTCGATTGCTTTTCTCATCTGGCGCATGTTTCGTTCCTTTTTGATCGAACTGGGCTTCTTGCCCTACATGCTTGGTATCGACCGAAAATGACTCTGCTTTAGTCGAATGCTCGGGCCCCTAGGCGGGCTGGGCTTCGGCCCGCTGAGGAACGGGGGCGCCTCCCTCGCTAAGGGCCTCGGCCGAAGCGCCTTCCATGCCCAAAGCCGGCGGGGTCTCGGGCTCCCCTCCCTGGCCGGGCAGGTGAATGAGTCGCTTGGCCCAATCGGTGGCGTTGGCATCCACCTCGGTTCTCTTGAAGAGGACCTCGAGGGTTTCGGACAGAGACTTGCGGACCGAATCAAGGTTCTTTTCTGTGACGGTGGCACTGTCGAAACCGGCTTGGTAGATGGCGTCGGCGTGCTGCTGTGGAATCCAAGACGAGACGATTCCTCGTAACCCTTTGATTTTTCGACGATTGGAAGCCGGCTTGGGCCCCCCGGCGGCCGCGTGCTCGGCGCCCTCGGCAACAAGTTCTGTGACGTGCTTGGTCAGAATCACGCCGTAACGTGGGCGCAGTTCTTGGATCTTCTCGGGCTCCACTCCCTCGACCGGCTTGCCGGTCATGCCATCCCAGAGTCGCTTGCCTTGAAGGTTGCCGAAGGTCATGTCGACCCGGTCTTCCTGCAGGGCCTGCGCATCGGCCTGGGCCTCGGCCTGCTCGTTGACAGGGTGGTCTTCTTGGGCACCACTGGCTGCAGACGTCTGCTCGGCGTCCGGCAGGGCCAAGGCATTCAGGCCATTGAGTTCCGCAACGGGCAGGGGGGGTGCAACGGCCTGGTGCACTGCGCGAACGTGGTCCACCACCATGAGCATCAGAATGACGACCACGGCAAGCAGAATCAAGATAGAGAACAAAATCACCGAATCCATGGCCAGCCCCTAAGGAGTGTTCAGTAGGTCACGCCTCCAGCTGAGACGCGATCCCGTTGAGAAGGGTTTCGGACGTCTGGAGTGATTCTTGAGCACGCACGCGAGGCCTCTGGCATCAAAGACTCGCGGGATCTATCGGGAGCGGGATCTCTCGGGAACTCGCGGGTTCGTGGCGGCGGCAGGCGGCCCATGGGCCCCCACTACCGGGGACACTACCGAGGAATTACTCCTCCTCGTTGCCCTCTTCGCTCTCTTCGGCGAGCTGCTCTTTGAGAAAGCCCAGTGCCTCGAATGGTTGGTCTAGACGCAACTGTTCGGAAATCTTGTCGGCCACCGCCTGGGCGAGCTCGATGGCCTGCTCTGCGGAGACCTCCTCGAGCTGGTAGGCGGCCCCGATCTTAAAGACCTCTTCGGCCGCCTCAAGGGGAATGTAGGCCCAGATTTCTCCGTTCACCGACTTGATCTGTTGAAAGGCCCTGGGGGTGGGGGGCTTGGGTTTGTCTTCTCCTGCGGCCAGCGCAACCATGCAGGCCTCGGAGTGTTCGGCAGTTTTCTCAGCGCCTTCGATAAAGGTCTTGTCGAGCACGGCTCGACACCGAAGTGAGATGCGGACTTGGGTGGCCCGACCCTCGCGGGTCTCTTTGTCGGCGTTGCAGGCCTCTTCAAACTCCTGCTTGGCCTTGAGCAGCTCCTCCTTTTCGGAGTTACCAAAAAGCTTTCCTAACAAGCGAACCTCGACGGAAGTAAGTGAATACTTTTATTCGGAAATACCCAGGATGCCCCGAAGCTTCTTGACGTTGGCCGAGAGAATTTGGCTCACGCGAGATTCGGAGACGTCGAGTATATGTCCAATTTCCTTCAGGTTAAGTTCTTCTTCGTAATAGAGGGACATGACCAGTCGATCGCGTTCTGGAAGCTGGTCGATGGCGGCGACCAAGGCATTGACGAATTCGGCCTCTTCCACCTGAACATCGGGCTGACGAATGATGTCGTCGGGCACAGCAAAAGCCTGCTCGGCCACATCTTCCAGGTAGACGGTCTGGAACTGGGCGGCCTTGCGGCGCTCATCTTGGAAGTCCTCGACATCCTTGCCCAGTGAGGCGGCAAGCTCGGCCTGAGAGGGCTCGCGCCCCAGGTTCGTGGCCAGCAGACGGCTCTCCTCGTTGTGCTGCTTGTGAATGGCGACCGCCGAGCGGGGAAGGGTGGACATGCGCCGCACCTCGTCGATGATGGCGCCACGCACGCGGCTGTGGGCGAAATGCTCGAAGGG
>JBJOGU010000144.1:0-2858 GCA_046048075.1 Pseudomonadota bacterium | reverse complement strand
TTGGTGAGTTGCGAGCCCTGAGCCGCCATCACTGCGGGGCTGGCGTAGTTCTCTGAGGCGATCAACTCAATATGCGCCTCTTGCCGTGCATGTTCCGCTGCAATCGCAGCGGCGAGTTCTGAGTCGGTCTTGGTGTAGCTCTGGCTGCGATCAAACATATGGGGTCCTATAGTGGTGAAGAGAGATGGGGGGAGCGGGGCGCCAACGAATTGGTTTGCGTCTCGAGTAAAGCAGGTCGTTGGGCCGCACTGGTGGCGCACCAGAGAAACCAGAGAACGCCATAAATGAGATGGGCGGTGAGCAGATGCAGGGGCTGAGCCACCAAGGGGAAGCCCAAATGGTTGAGGGCGGCGCCCAACAACATCTCGATGACCACCAAGGCCACAAGCACCCCCGTGACTCTGCCTAGGTTCTGGCGTGCCGCATCGGATCGATAGACCCGCCAGAGGACCCAGCCAACCAAGGCGAGCACCACCCAGGAGAAGGAGCGATGCACATAAAAAATCCAGGGCACGGCCGTCATCCATTCATCACGCTGCAATTCATCGACCGCTCGGGAGATGAGATCGACACTCTCGCGAATTTGAATTCCAAGGAAAATCTGCACAACCAAGGCCAAGAGAATGGCCAAGACCGCCTTTGAAAACCAGGTGGGCAATGCCGCTGCCGCTTGCGTGAAATACCCTGGCCTTGACCAGACCAATGCGTAGATCAGCCCCATCTGAACAAAAAAGGCACCGAGCATGTGGAGCGAGACCATGACAGGTCGAAGATTACTCGCCACAACCATCGAGCCGATCCAGCCATTGAAGGCCACCATAAAGAGTGCGAATGTGGCCGCCCAGGCGACCCTTGGAAGCACCGCGCCCGACCGGGCAGCAAACCAGGCCACGGCAACAGTGGCAATCGACATCAGTCCGATCGTGACCCCCACCAGGCGGTTGATGAATTCCGTCCAGGTCTTGACTGGATCGAAGTCGGCCTCGGCATAGCCCCGATCTGCATAGCGCACACGCCAATCGGGGGGAAGTTGGGTTTCGGAAGTGGGCGGGATGAGTTGCCCGAAGCAGGTGGGCCAATCCGGACAACCCATGCCCGAGCCGGTGGCGCGAACGGTGCCGCCGACAAAAATTAAAAAGTAGACCGCGGCGATGGTGGCCACCGCCATCCAGACAAACCACTTGAGTCTTGAACCTTCGCTCACTGACCAATCTCCACTCGGGCGAATCGACGCTTGCCAACCTGCACCACATAACTTCCGACCGTGAGCTCAAGATCACGATCCTCCACCTTCACACCATCGACTCGAACGCCCCCCTGCTCAATATTGCGATAAGCCTCCGCCGATGAGGGCACCAGGCTGGCACGCTTGAGCACCTGGGCAATCGCAAGCCGACTCTCATCGAGTCGAATCACCGGGAGGTCTTCTGGAATCTCTCCCTGTTTGAATCGGGCCTCGAAGTTGGCCAGGGCCCGTAGGCCGGCCGCCCGATCGTGGAAGCGCTCGACCATCTCGCAAGCCAACTCCACTTTGATGTCTCTCGGGTTGCGACCCGCACTGGCCTCGGCCTGAAGGGCCTCGATCTGAGCGAGCGAGCACCTGGAAAGAAGGAGGTAATAACGCCACATCAATGCATCACTGATGGACATTAGTTTGCCGAACATTTCATCGGGCGAGTCGGTGATGGAGACGGTATTGCCCTTGCTCTTGCTCATCTTCTCGACCCCATCGAGGCCCTCGAGAAGGGGCATGGTGAGGACGCACTGGGCGGGCTGGCCGGCATTGCGTTGCAGCTCCCGGCCCATTAATAGGTTGAACTTCTGATCGGTGCCCCCCAATTCGAGATCGGCCTTGAGTGCCACCGAGTCGTAACCCTGCATGAGGGGGTAGAGAAACTCATGCACCGAGATCGGCGTGCCCGATTTGTAGCGCTTGGTGAAGTCATCGCGCTCGAGCATCCGGGCCACCGTGGCCTGGGCAGCGAGCTGAATCATTCCCGTGGCCCCAAGGGGTTCGCACCACTCGGAGTTGTATCGGATTTCCGTTCGATCCGGGTCAAGGACAAGGCTGGCCTGCTCAAAGTAGGTGCGTGCATTCACCGCGATTTCTTCTCGGGTGAGGGGCGGCCTCGTGCTGTTGCGGCCCGTCGGGTCCCCAATCAAGGCGGTGAAGTCTCCGATGAGGAAGACCACCTGATGGCCCAAGTCCTGCAGTTGGCGAAGCTTGTTAAGAACCACCGTGTGGCCCAAATGCAAATCCGGAGCGGTGGGGTCGAGACCCAGCTTCACCCGAAGAGGGGTTCGCGTCTGCTCACTGACCGACAGCTTCTCTTGAAGTTCTGATTCGACCAGGATCTCCTCGGCACCGCGGCGGATCACGGCCATGGCCTCGCGCACGGACTGGCTGGGTTCAGAAGAAGACGATGGGACCGAGGGATGCATAGGGGCCTAAATGGGCGCAAAGGTAGAATTTTACTTCCCATGACCCCCAAAGACCGCAAAACCTGGATTCTCGGCTCGGCAGGCTTCGGACTGACCATGGCGATCGTCACCGCACTCGGTGTCTCACCGCTCTCAGAGGCCGAGTCCAAGGCTTTGTCTCGGCTCACGACCACTCCGGTCGCCCTGCCCGCGCTCACCGAGCAGCTTGAGGCATTGCAGGCCCACGGGCTCGAATTGGCACGAGAGGATGAGGTGCGGCCGGGCGACAGCTTCGAAAAGTTGCTCAGCCGAATGGGTGTACGTGACCCCGAGGCCATGGCCTTCTTGAAGAAGGAGCGTCAGACACAGGCCGTCTTGCGCGCCAACCAGGGACGAATCGCCTTTGCCTACACCGACCTTCAAGGCCGATTGCTTCG
>JBJOGU010000143.1:0-2959 GCA_046048075.1 Pseudomonadota bacterium | reverse complement strand
CATGTGGCCGACGATTTTCACGCGCGTTTCTCCGCCCGGGCCCGCCGCTACCGCTACAGCATCTACAACGATCCCGTCGACTGCCCGTTGCATCAGCGCTTCTCCACATGGGTCTTCCAGCCTCTGAATGTTGAGGCGATGCAGGCCGCCAGCCAGTGCCTCATCGGAGAGCACGACTTCTCGGCTTTTCGTGCGGCCGAGTGCCAGGCTCAGTTGCCCGTGCGTCGACTCGATGTCTGTCGCTGGCAGCGCAGGGGACCGGAGGTGATTCTGGAGATCGAGGCCAATGCCTTTCTGCACCATATGGTGCGCAATATTGTGGGGAGCCTGGTAGAGATTGGCCGCGGGGCCCAGCCGGTAGAGTGGATGCAAGAACTTCTAGAGGGCCGCGATCGTGAGGTTGCGGGTCGAACGTTCCCACCGCAAGGGCTCTGCCTGGCGAGTGTGACGTACGATTGTGCCTTTCAATCAGAGCCGCTGCGATGAGAACACGGGTCAAGATATGTGGGCTCACCCGGGCCGAGGACGTGCGTGCCGCAGTGGCTGCGGGGGCCGATGCCATTGGCCTGGTGTTCTACCCCGAGTCCCCCCGTGCCATGGGCGTAGAGGCAGCCCGGACCCTTCTCCAGGACGTTCCGCCATGGGTCGCCCGGGTTGGGCTTTTTGTCAACGCTAGTCGAGTCAACATTCTGGAGACGGCCCGGGAGGTGGGCCTCTCGCATCTGCAGCTCCATGGCGATGAGTCGCCAGCCGATTGCCAGGGCCTGGGACTGCCCGTGATCAAAGCCATACGGGTCAGTGCTGCCTTGGCCGCTGACTCGGCCGGACTGATAAAATTGGTCTCGGCCTTTCGGGGATGTGCCGGCATTTTGTTCGACTCCGATTCTGCCGGTTTCGGGGGCAGTGGAGAGGCCTTCGATTGGAACGCACTCTTGCCGCTTCGGGAGCACCTTGGGTCGCGTTGGGTCCTCAGTGGGGGCCTGGGGCCCGAGAATGTTTCAAGAGCGATTGCGCAGTTGGTGCCCCCAGCGGTCGATGTCTCCTCGGGGGTCGAGCAAAGAATGGAAGATGTGGTGCAGAAGGGTGTAAAGGATGCCCTTCGCATCGATGCGTTTATGACGGCGGTCGCTGAAGCGGACCGCAAAAGGAGAGTGCTGTGAAGCCCAATGACCTGCCCTACAACATGCCCGATGCCCATGGGCATTTCGGACCATATGGGGGTAGCTTTGTCTCGGAGACGTTGTCTCAGGCGCTTGAGGATCTCCGGGTCATGTACGAAGAGGTTCGTCATGACAAGGCGTTCCAAGAGGAATTCCACCGTGAACTCAAGCATTTCGTGGGCCGTCCATCGCCGATCTATCACGCCAAGCGCTGGTCCGAGCAACTTGGCGGCGCGCAAATCTACTTCAAGCGCGAAGACCTCAATCACACAGGCGCCCATAAGGTGAACAACACCATTGGCCAGGCACTCCTAGCCAAGCGCATGGGCAAGCCCCGTGTCATTGCAGAGACTGGTGCGGGCCAGCACGGTGTTGCAACAGCCACAGTGGCAGCGCGCTTTGGAATGAAGTGTGTGGTCTACATGGGCTCGACCGACGTGGCCCGTCAGGCGGCCAATGTCTATCGAATGAAGTTGCTCGGCGCGGAAGTGGTGCCCGTCGAGAGCGGTTCAAAGACCCTGAAAGACGCATTGAATGAGGCCATGCGGGATTGGGTGACCAATGTGGAAAACACTTTCTACATTATTGGCACGGTGGCTGGCCCACACCCCTATCCAATGATGGTTCGCGACTTCAACTCGGTGGTGGGCAAGGAGTGCCTCTGGCAGATGCCCGAGATGATCGGCCGCCAGCCCGATATGGTCCTGGCCTGTGTCGGCGGTGGCAGCAATGCCATGGGCATTTTCTACGATTACATCAATGAGCCAGGCGTCGCGCTGGTGGGGGTTGAGGCTGGTGGCGAAGGCATCGACTCGGGTCACCATGCGGCCTCGCTCTCGGCGGGAACCCCCGGTGTATTGCATGGCAATCGCACCTACCTTCTTCAAGATACCAACGGACAAATCATCGAGACGCACTCGGTCTCGGCCGGTCTCGACTACCCCGGAGTCGGCCCGGAGCATGCCTGGCTCAAGGACAGTGGCCGCGCGAGCTACGTGCCCGTCAATGACCAAGAGGCCTTGGAGGCCTTCCACGATTGTTGTCGCATTGAGGGAATCATTCCCGCACTAGAGACCAGTCATGCGATTGCCTATGCGGCCAAGATTGCGCCATCCATGGCGAAGGACAAGGTTATTCTGGTCAATATGTCTGGGCGTGGAGACAAGGACATGCACACCGTGGCCCAGGCCAGTGGAATGAGTCTCTAATGTCGCGTCTGGCCGCGCGTTTTGACTCCCTGGCCGCCCAGGGACGCAAGGCGCTCATCCCCTATGTCACCGCGGGAGATCCTTCGCGGGAGCAGACCATCGAGGTCATGCATGCCTTGGTTCGGGCGGGCGCCGACGTCATTGAACTTGGTGTCCCCTTCTCGGATCCCATGGCCGATGGCCCGGTGATTCAACGATCGAGTGAGCGTGCCCTTGAGCGAGGCGTCTCTCTCAAGGACTGTCTGGATTGGGTAGAAGGCTTTCGCAAGTCAGACGCCAACACGCCTGTGGTGCTCATGGGCTACGCAAACCCTGTGGAGCGCATGGGCACGAAGGCCTTCGTTGAGCGGGCCAAGACGGCGGGTGTCGACGGTGTACTTATTGTTGATTACCCACCCGAAGAGTGCGAAGCCTTTGGCCTTGCATGTCGCGAGGCGGGCATCGATCTTATTTTTCTGCTTGCCCCCACCTCATCGAATGAGCGCATGGACCAGGTGGCCCGCATTGGTTCAGGTTATCTCTATTACGTCTCCCTTCGAGGGGTCACTGGTGCCGCCAATCTTGATGCGGCCGATGTGGCCGAGAAGGTCC
>JBJOGU010000142.1:0-2593 GCA_046048075.1 Pseudomonadota bacterium | reverse complement strand
GTTGTTGAAGTGAATAAGGTGGACCTCGCATGAATGCAGCTGTGAAGATGATTCAGACCGAAGATGAACTCCTGGCACAACCCGCCAGTGAATATATGAGCGCCGCTCAACTCGATTTCTTCCGTCGCCGGCTCCAGGCGCTTGAGGCCGAGCTTCGAGCCAATGCCGGTGAGACCACTGAGCATCTTCGCGAGACCGTGCTCGTTCCAGACCCGGCCGACCGCGCCACCATTGAAGAGGAGCACTCGCTCGAACTTCGCACCCGCGACCGGGAACGAAAGCTCATCAAAAAGGTTCAGCAGGCCATAGCGCTGATCGAGAGTGGCGAATATGGCTTCTGCGAAGAGACTGGCGAGCCCATCGGCCTGCAGAGGCTTTTGGCGCGGCCCACCGCCACGCTGTCCGTCGAGGCCCAGCAGCGTCGGGAGATGCGGCAAAAGCAGTTCGGTGACTGACCAGCCCCCCTTCAGACTTCAATGACCGACCTTCGCTCCGCGAGCCAAAAGGTCTCCACCCTTGTGGAGGCCTTGCCATACATTCGTCGCTTTCATGGCAAGACGATTGTCGTGAAGTATGGTGGCAACGCCATGACCGACGACGCCCTCAAGCAGGGATTTGCGCGTGACCTTGTGCTTCTGCGTCTGGTGGGAATCCATGTGGTGGTTGTCCACGGTGGGGGGCCGCAGATCGAAGACCTCCTGAGTCGCGTGGGCAAGAAAGGGGAATTCATTCAGGGCATGCGGGTGACAGATGCCGAGACCATGGACATTGTCGAAATGGTTCTTGCTGGAAAGGTCAACAAGGAAATCGTCGAGCTCATCAATCATGCGGGAGGCAAGGCCGTTGGCCTCACCGGGCAAGACGGGGGCCTGATTCGTGCTCGAAAGATGATGATCCCCTCGCAGGACCTTCCCGACCAGGCCCTGGACATTGGCATGGTCGGTGAGATTGAGTCTGTGGACCCTGAGATTGTTCGTTCCCTGCTCGGCACGGGATTTACTCCAGTGATCGCGCCCATTGGATCCGGTCGAGATGGCGAGACCTACAACATCAATGCCGACTTGGTCGCCGGGAGGATTGCCGAGATCCTGAAGGCTGAGAAGCTCATTCTCATGACCAATACCCCTGGCGTGCTCGACAAGTCGGGACAACTCATTACGGGCCTGTCTGCCAAAGAGATCGACCAGCTCTTTGCCGATGGCACGCTCTCGGGAGGGATGCTCCCCAAGATTAGCTCTGCACTGGATGCCGCAAAGAGCGGGGTCCAGTCGGTTCACATTATTGATGGCCGGGTGCCCAATAGCCTGCTACTTGAGATCCTTACCAATGAGGGTGTGGGCACCATGATTCGCTCCCACTAACCATGTCTATTCGAATGTCTCGCCGCCGCCTGGCTGCGGCGGCATCGGCCTGCCCGAGGCCACTCTGGCTGATTGATTTGGACAATACGCTGCACGATGCCAGCTGGACCATGATGGGAGAGATCAACCGGCGAATGACCGGCTACATCGTCGACGAGCTGGGCGTGGATGAGGCAGAGGCCTCCGCCCTTCGCAAAACCTATTGGCATCGCTATGGCGCCACCCTGTTAGGTATGGTGCGCCATCAGGGAACCGACCCCCATGATTTTCTAGCCAAGACCCACCCAGCGCCCGATGAGCTTGCTTCCTTCTTGAAGTTTGAGCGGGGCCTGGCCAGTCGCATTGCCCGCCTCCGAGGCGAGCGTTGGCTTCTTACCAATGCGCCACGCGTCTATACCCATCGGCTTTTGGAGTCGATGCGGATCGGACGCCTATTCGATCGACTGATCTGTATTGAGGACATGCGTGCGATGGGACAGCTTCGCCCCAAGCCATCGACCTGGCTCTGGAGACGATTGATTCAAATCGCCCAGCGGGCACCAAGCCAGATCACCCTGATCGATGACAGCGCCGAAAATCTCCGCGGCGCCCATCGAGCGGGGATGCGGACTGCTCGGGTCTGGGTCTCCAAGACCTTTCGGGACCGAACACGGGCCCAACTGCGCCCCGCGAGCATTCGGCGTCCGCATTACGTGCATCATCAAGTAAACTCCCTCTCAGCGCTGGTGCGCCTGCCCTAAACGAAGTGCGGGAGAGTCCATGACAGAAGCCGCCCAAGAGGCCTCCGAGCCAACCAGAAAGCGTCCCAAGCCGGGCGAGCGGCGCCTGCAAATCCTGCAGGCGATCGCCTCTATGCTCGAGGAGGGTGAGGCCGAGAGGGTCACCACGGCCGCCTTGGCGTCCAAACTTCAGGTCTCTGAAGCCGCCCTCTATAGGCACTTTGCGAGTAAGGCCCAGATGTTCGAGGGTCTGCTCGAGTTCATCGAGCAGACCATCTTCGGCCTCATCAACCAAATCGAAGCCTCCTCCGATGACGGGCCACGAAAGGCGCGCGCCATTGTGACCATGCTGCTTGGCTTTGCCGAGAAGAACCCCGGCATGACCCGAGTCCTGGTGGGCGAGGCCATTGTCTTTGAGCATGCTCGGCTGCAACAGCGGGTCAATCAACTCCTCGATCGTGTCGAGGCCTCTCTGCGACAAGTGCTCAAGCTTCAGGAGGCCGCCGGCCAGTT
>JBJOGU010000141.1:0-5084 GCA_046048075.1 Pseudomonadota bacterium | reverse complement strand
TTCCAAGTCAGGCTCGGAGGCCATTGGTCCATTGGAATGGTGGGTCGTTGGCGCTCGAGATCCTCGTGCAGGTCTTGGGCGAAATTGATGAGCTGCAATCCGGTGCAGATGGCATCGCTCTGGGCAAGGGAGTCGGCATCCTTGATACCGAGCAGTCCAAGAACAATGCGGCCCACGGGATTGGCCGAGCGGCTGCAGTAGTCGAGCACCGATGGCCAGTCCGGGAAGGGTTGAAAGTTGGCATCTTGCTTGAAGGCGGAGAGCAGGGCGAGCGCCTGTGAGACCAGCTCGGCATCGTGATGGAGATCGGCGGCCAGTCGCTGACCAATCTCCCACAGCGGGCGTGTAGGGTCATCGTCTGCCCGGGGCCTTCGATCCAAGAGGCCATCCTCCAAGCACTGCAGCCGAGCGGTTCTCTCCTCGGAGGAGAGGTCGTCGCCCTCGTCGGCCAGGTCGTCGCCACATCGGGCAAATCGATAGAGGGAGAGTACGGCGGGCCTGGTGGATCGGGGAACCAGCCAGGATGCGACCGGAAAGTTTTCATAGTGACCGCCGCCATGAATGGCCGGGGCAGGGCGCTCAGAGTCCATGCGAGATTCTATGTCTTGGCGGAATGTGGGCAGCCCCCATTCGATACAATCGGGATTCGTCGCGGCACTTGAAGAATGCCGATCCCGCGAAGGTGGCGAAATTGGTAGACGCACCAGGTTTAGGTCCTGACGCCGCAAGGTGTGGGGGTTCGAGTCCCCCCCTTCGCACCACTTGTTGATTTGGTTGCCCATATGACTGCAGATTCATCGATTGTTGTTTCATCACTTGAGCGCACCGTGCCGCTCACTGTCAGCGTTGCCGAGGTCGAGGCCCAGGCACTTAAGCGCCTTCAGAAAATGGGCCGCACCGTCAAGATGCCCGGATTCCGGCCCGGCAAGGTACCTATGAAGGTGGTGCAGCAGACCTACGGTGCCCAGGCCCAGTCCGAGGCCATCGGCGATGTCATCAACCGGGTCTACAGCGAGGCCATCGTCTCCCAGAAGCTTCGCCCCGCGGGTCCACCCGATATTCGGCCGGTTCAGGGCGCTTCCAATGAGGCCGAACCCACCGAACTGAAGTTTGAGGCGGTCGTAGAGGTCTACCCGGAGATCGCCATTCCCGATCGCAGTGGCCTGCAGGTTACGCGCTGGAAGTGTGAGCCGCAGGCGGCCGACACCGACCGCACCCTCGAGACCCTTCGCAAGCAGCGCGTGGAATACAAGACAGTCGATCGGCCGGCCCAGGCCGAGGACCAGGTCCGTGTGGATTTCTCCGGCTCATTGAACGGTGAAGCCTTTGAGGGCGGGTCGGCCAAAGACTTCCGACTCATTGTCATGGCCGGTCAAATGTTGCCCGAGTTCGATGCCGCCATGGTGGGTATGAAGGCGGGTGACACCAAGACGTTTCCCCTGACCTTTCCCGCCGATTACAGAGCCGAACTTCTTGCTGGCAAGACCGGTGAGTTCACGGTGACCGTTCACGAGGTGCTTGCCCCCGAGTTGCCAGCCCTCGACGACTCCCTGGCTGAGGCCTTCGGAATTAAGCAGGGCGGGCTTGCAAGGCTTCGAGACGACGTCGAGAAGAACCTTCGCCGAGAGGTGGCCTCTCGCTGCAAGTCAAAGACCAAACAGTCGGTGATGGATGCCCTCTTGGCGTCGGCTTCCTTCGATGTTCCCAAGGCCTTGATTGACTCTGAGGCCCAGCGAATGGCCGATCAGATGCGCCGCCAGATGGAAGCCGAGGGCATGCAGGTTAAAGGGCTGCCCTTTTCGGCCGATCTCTTTAAGGAGCAGGCCGTCAAGCGCGTTCGGCTGGGCCTAATGGTGGGCGAGGTGATCAAGTCCAATCAGTTGCAGGCCAATGAGGTTCAGCTTCGTGTCATGCTCGGGGAGATTGCCGAGTCTTACGAGAAGCCCGAGGAGTTTATTAAGTGGACTTTGGGCGATGCCCAGCGGCGCGCGGAGGCCGAGGCGGTTGTGGTGGAAGACAATGTGGTCAACTGGGTGCTGGAGACTGCCAAGGTGGAAGACAAGACCGTTGGCGTAGAAGAGCTGATGAAAGAGGCGAACCAAGAATGATGACGAGCATTTCAAATGCAGTCGCGGCAAGCGAGCCCCAGGGTCTAGGCATGGTGCCCATGGTCATTGAGCAGTCTGGCCGTGGTGAGCGGGCCTACGACATCTACTCCAGGCTCCTTCGAGAGCGTGTGGTCTTCTTGGTGGGGCCTGTCAACGACGTCACCGCCAACTTGGTGGTGGCTCAACTTCTCTTCCTGGAGTCAGAAAACCCCGACAAGGACATTTCGTTTTATATCAATTCACCAGGCGGGTCGGTATCGGCAGGCCTGGCTATCTACGACACCATGCAGTTCATCAAACCCAATGTCAGTACCCTCTGCATCGGTATGGCAGCCAGCATGGGGGCTTTCCTGCTGGCGGCCGGTGAAAAGGGCAAGCGATTTGCGCTGCCCAACAGTCGTGTGATGATTCATCAGCCCTTGGGTGGCGTGCAGGGACAGGCCTCGGACATCGAGATTCACGCCCGCGAGATTCTCTCGCTCAGGGACAAACTCAATCAGATCCTCGCCGAACGAACGGGCCAACCACTCGAGACCATCGCCCGCGACACCGACCGAGACAACTTTATGGGCGCCGAGGATGCGCTAAAGTACGGCATCGTGGATCGCGTTCTCACCCGGAGAGACTGATGGCGGAAAAAAAGGGGTCAGGAGACAAGCTTCTTTACTGCTCCTTTTGTGGCAAAAGTCAGCATGAGGTAAAAAAACTCATTGCGGGTCCTTCGGTCTTCATCTGCGATGAATGCATCGACCTCTGCAACGACATCATTCGCGATGAACAGGCTGCGGCCCCGGGTGTCGAGGAAGAAGAGCAGAGTCTCCCAACACCCACCGAAATCTCATCCATACTCGACCAATACGTGGTCGGGCAAGACCGGGCAAAGCGAAACCTGGCGGTTGCGGTTTACAACCACTACAAGCGGTTGCGCTCGAAGGGCAAGCCCTCCGAGGTTGAGCTCTCCAAGAGCAACATCCTCCTCATTGGCCCCACCGGCTCTGGAAAGACACTGCTGGCTCAAACACTGGCGCGGCTGCTCAATGTGCCCTTCGTGATCGCCGATGCCACCACACTCACCGAGGCGGGCTATGTGGGCGAGGACGTCGAGAACATCATTCAGAAGCTTCTGCAAAACTGCAATTACGAGGTAGACAAGGCCCAGCATGGCATCGTCTACATCGATGAAATCGATAAGATCTCGCGCAAGTCAGACAACCCTTCGATCACCCGTGACGTCTCGGGAGAGGGCGTGCAGCAGGCCTTGCTCAAACTCATTGAAGGAACCGTGGCCTCAGTGCCTCCGCAGGGCGGACGAAAGCATCCGAATCAAGATTTCGTGCAGATCGACACGACCAATATTCTCTTCATCTGCGGCGGAGCTTTCGATGGTCTCGACAAGGTGATTCGCGATCGCACCGAGAAGACCTCGATTGGTTTTGGGGCAGAGGTTCGTTCTGCGAGTGATCGAAAGCTCAGTGAACTCTTCCGAGAGGTCGAGCCCGAGGACCTCATCAAGTTCGGGCTCATCCCGGAATTGGTCGGGCGTCTTCCTGTGGTGGCCAGCCTCGATGAGCTCGATGAGACCGCGCTGGTGGAGATCCTCACGGGGCCAAAGAATGCTCTTGTGAAGCAGTACCAGTCTCTGTTTGATATGGAGGGGGTTGAGCTCGAGATTCGGCCTGCAGCACTTCACGCCATTGCCCAGAAGGCGATCAAGCGCAAGACCGGTGCACGCGGACTGCGTTCTATCCTTGAGCATGTGCTGCTCGACACCATGTACGACCTCCCCGGCCAGAAGCGGGTGGCCAAGGTGGTGGTAGATGACACCACCGTCAAGGGCGAGGCCCCCCCCTTGCTGATGTATGGCGAGAACACAAAGGTGGCTGGTCGCAAGCGCAGCCAGGCCAGCTAGCGACCGGGCTTGAAAAGACTGGATCGGCCCCCAAACTACTTAACCACGGCCGAATGGGCCTGTGATTCCGAAAGGACGACCTGAGTGTCCAAAACCGAACTGCTTCCCCCAGACGCCACCGTGCTACCCCTTTTGCCTCTCAGGGATGTGGTGGTCTTTCCGCACATGGTGATTCCGCTCTTTGTGGGCCGCCCGAAGTCCATCAAGGCCATGGAGCGGGCCATGGAGTCCGGCAGCCATGTGTTGTTGGCCGCCCAGCGAAGCCCCACCCAAGACGACCCAGGCCTCGATGACATTTATTCAATTGGTTGCCTGGCCTCGATCCTCCAGATGCTCAAGCTTCCAGATGGCACCGTGAAGGTGCTGGTCGAGGGAACGCAACGCGCTCGACTCACCGACCTACAAGACAATGGCGATCATCTGGTGGGTGAGTGCAGTCCGATGCAGCCCGATGATGAAGACGGCCCCGAGCTCGAGGCCCTTCGTCGCACGCTGCTCTCGCAGTTCGATCAGTTTGTAAAGCTCAACAAGAAGATTCCCGCTGAGATTCTCAATAGTCTCGTGAGTCTTGAAGACGCTGGTCGGCTTGCAGACACCATTGCCGCTCACCTGCCCATGAAGCTCGAGCTCAAGCAGGAGATCCTCGAGGTCATTCCGGTGGCCGAGCGTCTTGAGAAACTGCTCGCACAGATTGAGACCGAGCTCGACATTCTCCAGGTGGAGAAACGCATTCGTGGTCGGGTCAAGCGCCAGATGGAGAAGAGCCAGCGCGAGTATTACCTGAATGAGCAGGTCAAGGCCATTCAGAAGGAGCTGGGCGAGGGCGAGGACAACGAGCTCGATGAGCTCGACAAGAAGATCAAGGCGGCTCGGATGCCCAAAGAGGCCCGGGACAAGGCACAGTCAGAGCTCAAGAAGCTGCGGATGATGTCACCCATGTCCGCCGAGGCCACTGTGGTGCGCAACTACATCGATGCCTTGGTTGGCCTGCCATGGAATAAGAAGAGCAAGGTCAATATCAAACTCGAGAATGCTGAGAAGGTTCTGGAGGAGGAGCACTATTGCAT
>JBJOGU010000140.1:0-6353 GCA_046048075.1 Pseudomonadota bacterium | reverse complement strand
GGCCACGGCGTCGCGCTTCGAGGACGTGTTCAGCGCGGCCAGCAGCTCGGCCGCACCCTGGGATTCCCAACGCTCAATCTGCGCATGCCCAACGACCTGGCCATCTCTGGCATTTTCTCGGTCTGGGTCGATGGCCTGGAAGGCGTCCGGCGCGCTGGCGTTGCAAGCCTTGGCCGCAGGCCTACGGTGGAGAACGCAGGGCGCATGCTGCTTGAGGTCTTCGTCTTTGATTGGGAAGGCAACGCCTATGGGCACGATGTTTGTGTCACGCTAGTGGACTTTATTCGCCCAGAGGCCCACTTCGAGAGCCTCTCGGCCATGACCCAACAAATGCAAAAGGACCTCGCCCAGGCGCGTGAGCAGCTGAAACAATGAGTCAAGAAAAAGACGCTTTGAACGAGGGCGGCCAGTATCGCCAGACACTGAATCTGCCCGAATCGGCCTTCCCCATGCGCGGGGATCTCGCCAAACGCGAGCCCGGCTGGGTAAAGCAGTGGCAAGACCAAGGCGTCTACAAACGCATTCGCCAAATCACTGCAGGCCGCCCCCTCTTTGTTCTCCACGATGGGCCGCCCTATGCCAATGGTGACATTCACATTGGCCATGCGGTCAACAAGATCCTCAAGGACATGATCGTTAAGTCCAAGACCCTGGCGGGCTTCGATGCCCGCTATGTGCCAGGTTGGGACTGCCATGGGATGCCGATCGAGATTCAGATTGAGAAGCAATTTGGAAAGGGCCTTCCCACGGCAGAGGTCCAGGCGAAATCGAGGGCCTATGCGCAGGAGCAGATCGCGCGACAGAAGTTGGACTTCATTCGACTGGGTGTGCTCGGCGACTGGGAGCGGCCTTACAAGACCATGGATTTCCAGAACGAGGCCGATGAGGTCCGCGCCCTCAAGACGATTGTCGAGAGAGGATTTGTCTTTCGCGGGCTCAAGCCGGTGAACTGGTGCTTTGACTGTGGCTCCGCGCTGGCTGAGGCGGAGGTGGAATACGCAGAAAAGACCGACCCAGCGGTGGAGGTGGCCTTTGGATGCCCCGAGACCACCGCTGCAGAGATTCAGAAGGCAGCGCGCGTGACACTCGAGGGCCGAGGTGCGGCCGTGATCTGGACCACCACCCCTTGGACGCTGCCGGCAAACCTCGCGCTCAATGTCCATCCCGAACATGAAATCGCTCTGGTCCAAATCACCGGACACGCCCACTTCCAATGGCTTCTCATCGCCAAGGAGCGTGTGGAACCCTGCCTGCAGGACTGGGGGCTCAAGGGCGATGTCGTTGGAAGCCTACCCGGTGCATTGCTCAAGAACATGTTGTTTGAACATCCGCTCTTTCACGCGGATGCGGGCTACGCACGCTTCTCGCGAGTGATTCCGGCCGACTACGTGGGGCTCGATACCGGCACCGGCATTGTTCACTCCGCACCCGCCTATGGGGTGGATGACTTTCAGAGTTGGCGAGACGATGGCCAGTCCGATGCGGATATTTTGAACCCCGTGATGGGCGATGGCCGCTATGTCGAGGGCTTGCCGCTCTTTGGTGGGCAGCACATCTGGAAGGCCAACCCGATCATCGTCGAGGCCCTGCGCGAATGCGGCAGCCTCATGCGCGAGAAGAAATACGGTCATAGCTACATGCACTGCTGGCGACACAAGTCGCCCATCATTTATCGGGCCACGAGCCAGTGGTTCGCGGGCATGGACCGCAGGCCGGTCGATGGGGGCACGACCCTTCGCGAACTCGCCATGGCGGGCATTGAGGCCACGGCCTTCTACCCCAACTGGGGGAAGGCCCGGCTCTCCGCGATGATCGCGAATCGCCCCGACTGGACGCTCTCGCGTCAACGGCAGTGGGGTGTGCCCATGGCCTTTCTGGTGCACAGAGAGACCGGTGCCCTCCACCCCCAGACCCCAGAGATTCTCGAGCGCGTCGCCAAGGCCATCGAAAGCGAGGGGATTGAGGCCTGGCAGTCACTCACCGTGGATGCGCTCCTCTCGGGTCTGGAGGGGCCGGCCTCGGCCTACGAGAAAAACAAAGACACCCTGGATGTCTGGTTCGACTCAGGCACCACGCACGCCACGGTCTTGCGAGGCTCCCATGCCGATGCATCGGCTTTTCCTGCCGACCTCTACCTCGAGGGGAGCGACCAGCATCGAGGATGGTTTCATTCGTCACTTCTCACCAGCTGCATGATCAATGGCGAGCCTCCCTACAAGGCACTTCTCACCCATGGCTTTGTGGTCGATGGCGAGGGACGCAAGATGTCCAAGTCGATGGGCAATGTGATTGCGCCCCAGAAGATTTCTGAAACACTTGGCGCCGACATTCTTCGCCTCTGGGTGGCGGCCACCGACTACTCCGGTGAGTTGTCGATTTCCGACACGATTCTCAAACGCGTTGTAGAGGCGTATCGGCGGCTTCGCAACACCCTGACATTTCTGCTCGGCAATCTTGGGGACTTCAACCCTGCCATCGATCGAATCGAGTGGGACGAGATGGCCGAACTCGATCGATATGCCGTGGCCCTTGCTCGACAGATGCAGACCGAGGTCTTGGGCCTCTACGCCAACTACTCTTTCCACCCCGCTGTGGCGCGACTCACGTCCTTCTGCTCCGAAGACCTGGGGGCCTTTTATTTAGACATCCTCAAAGACCGGCTCTACACCACGCCAAAATCGGGCCAGGCACGCCGCTCGGCCCAGACAGCGCTCTGGCACATCACAGAGAGCCTTCTGCGCCTGCTCGCACCCATTGCCTCGTTCACTGCCCACGAGGCCTGGACCATTCACCGCGGAGAGAGCGATGAATCGGTTTTTGCACAGACCGCAGCCCCACTGCCCGAGTTCGCCGATGCCGAGGAGTTGCTTGCGAGTTGGTCACAGATTCGAGCGGTCCGCGCAGAGGCAATGCGATCCATCGAGAAGTCGCGTGAGGCGGGCGCCCTGGGTTCGTCACTCCAGGCCCGACTCGAGATTGAGGGAGACGCCAAAACCGTTGGCATGCTCGAGCGCCTGGGTGATGAGCTTCGCTTTGTAATGATTACCTCGGAGGTGGCCCTGCGCGTCTCCGGCGATGGCGCACTGCGAATCGAGGCCCTTGCGCTCAAGCACACCAAGTGCGGTCGATGCTGGCACCTGCGGGCCGATGTCGGATCAAACAGCGATCATCCACTGCTCTGTGGTCGATGCATTGGCAATCTGAACGACCAGGGCGAGAGGCGACTCTTTGCCTAGGAACAATGACTCCTCGAACCCAATGACTCGACGAGGCCAGACACCATCGGGAATGATGCCCTGGCTCATGCTGAGCCTGCTCATCGTCGGGCTCGACCAACTCACCAAACTCATGGTTGTCAATCGCTTTGACTACGGTGAGAGCCTTGAGATCACCGGATTCTTCAACCTGGTCTATGTCCTCAACACGGGGGCAGCCTTCAGTTTTCTGTCCGACGCGGGCGGTTGGCAGCGCTGGTTCTTTGTCGCCCTGGCCCTAGGGATCACCAGCTTTCTATTGATCATGCTTCGTAAGGCCCATCAACAGCCACTCTTTGCCACCTCGGCCAGTCTGATTATTGGCGGAGCCATTGGAAATCTCATCGACCGACTCGCCAGCGGCGCTGTCGTAGACTTCATCGACCTCCATGTGGCCGGCTGGCATTGGCCCGCCTTTAATATTGCTGACAGCGCCATTACAGTCGGTGCTGTGCTGTTCATCTTGGACGAGTTTCGACGCGTTAAACGCGAGGCACCCAAATGACATTGCAAGGCCATCACCTGGTGCTCGGTGTCACCGGTGGCATCGCCGCTTACAAGTCCTGTGACCTCGTTCGCCGTCTCGTCGAACGAGGCGCGAGTGTTCAGGTCGTGATGACCGAGGCCGCATGCCGATTTGTGGGTGCTGCAAGCTTCACGGCCCTCTCTGGGCGGCCGACCCTGACCGACCCCTGGTCGGGTGCGAACAACGGCATGCCCCACATCGACCTCTCCCGAGAGGCCAGCGGCATTCTGATTGCGCCGGCCACGGCCGACTTCATGGCGCGGATGGTCAACGGTCAGACCAATGACCTCTTGAGCAGTCTCTGCCTCGCAAGTGATCGGCCCATATGGGTGGCGCCGGCGATGAACCGACAGATGTGGTCTCACCCCGCAACACAGGCGAATGTCACGCTGCTGCGCGAGCGGGGTGTTGGCATCTGGGGCCCGGGCAGTGGAGAGCAGGCCTGCGGCGAGACTGGCGATGGTCGAATGCTCGAGCCCTTGGAGATCGTGGCCCACCTTGAGCAAGCCTTGCAGGCCATCGCGCGGCCATCGATTCCGCCCCTGCGTGGCCTTCTGGCCAGGCGGCGTGTGGTGATCACCGCAGGGCCCACCTTCGAACCGATCGATCCCGTTCGTGGCATCACCAATCGATCGAGTGGGCAGATGGGCTATGCGATTGCGCGGGCCTGTGCCGATGCCGGGGCCGAGGTGACGCTCGTGAGTGGCCCAGTGAATCTTCCCACTCCCATGGGTGTGAATCGACTCGATATCACCACCGCCCTCGAGATGCAGGCCGCAGTCGACCAGGCGCTTGCCAGCTGCAGTCCGAGCGATGTCTTCATCGGGGTCGCTGCCGTGGCAGACTGGCGACCCATTGCGCTTCGCCAGGACAAGATTAAGAAGGAGGCGGGCGGAAGCCTCGCCTCACTCGAGTGGATTGAGAATCCGGACATCTTGGCGGGAGTCGGTTCGCGCCCACCCAGCCAGCGGCCATTCACCGTTGGATTTGCCGCCGAGACGGGTCAACTCAGTGGAATGGGCCAAGCCCTTCAGGCCAAGCGCACCCGCAAATCCGCCGATCTGTTGGTGGGCAACATTGCCACCGAATCGTTGCAGAGGTCGTCTGCCGAATGGATGGTCTGTGGTCCCGACGACACCACACCATGGCCCCGCCGAGACAAGTCCGTTCAAGCGGCCCATCTCGTGATTGAGATTGCCAAACGCCTGCAAGAGGCCGAGTCGAATTGATTCCGACTCACTAACCAGTCCGACCAAGGAACCACCCCAATGAAACCGATTGCCGTGCGCATTCTTGATGAACGCCTCAGAGAGGCTCTGCCCAGCTACGCCACACCGGGGTCGGCAGGACTCGATCTTCGCGCAGCACTAGGATCTGCGCTGGTCTTACAGCCCGGTCAGACGGAACTGATTCCAACGGGCCTCTCGATCTACATTGCCGACCCAGGTTTGGCCGGACTCATCCTGCCCCGCAGTGGGCTGGGCCACAAGCACGGCATTGTGCTGGGTAATCTTGTGGGCTTGATCGATGCCGACTACCAGGGCCCACTCATGGTGTCGGCCTGGAACCGTGGGCAGACGGCCTTCACCATCGAGCCCATGGAGCGGCTGGCACAGTTGGTGATCGTTCCTGTGGTTCAGGCTCGGTTTGAGGTGGTCGATGCCTTCGAGTCGAGTCTTCGCGGTGAAGGCGGGTTTGGGAGCACCGGACGTTAGACAACAGCGACAGCGTCTAACGCCACGCCTGCAGTCTCGGCGCTAGGCCGCCTCGAAACCTTCGACCACCATCAGGTAGCCCTTCGCATTCTGGATGCGGCCATTGACAATGGCCTGATAGGCGGGCGAGGCATACCAATCCTTGGCGGACTGCACACTGGGGAATTCAATGACGACATTGCGCGGCCCAAGGGGCTCTCCATCAAACACATGGACTGCACCACCACGCACGATGAATCGACCACCAAAGGGCGTGAGCGTCGGTGGAACCTGGGCGGCATAGGCTTGGTAGCCCTCTGGGTTGTGGATATTGAGGTGTCCGATGACATAGCCCTTGGCCATTGAGATCTCCTTGAGGTGTTCGATTGATTGGGTGGAACGGCGAAAAAAAGAAGCGTTCGTGGCCCTCGGTTCCCTCGGCTATTGGGCCAAACGATCGAGAAGAGCACGACCGTCCTTGGCAAATAGCCGAATGCCATCGGACAGCTTCTCGGTGGCCATGGCTGAGTCATTCAGGCCGTAGCGGAAGTCGGGCTCGGTCATGGGCTTGCCGTTCTTCTCGACCGGGGCTGCGGCCTTCAACGTCATGGGCGCAAAGTCTGCGGGCACCGGCATCGCTTGGAGTTGGGCGAGGATCTCGGGGCTCACAGTAAGAAGGTCGCAACCCGCCAGGGCCAGTACCTGCTCGGGTGTCCGAAAGCTCGCACCCATGACCTCTGTTTTGATGCCACGGCACTTGTAGTCGGAGAAGATTTCTCGCACCGAGCGAACACCCGGGTCATCCTGCACCGACTCCCAGGTCTCGCCCTTGGCCTTGTGCCAGTCGGTGATGCGCCCCACGAAGGGCGAAATCAGTGT
>JBJOGU010000139.1:0-2711 GCA_046048075.1 Pseudomonadota bacterium | reverse complement strand
CAAAAATGACAGAGCAGACCAGCGCAGATACTCAGCACCCACAACCGTGGGACTGGCGCGCATCCCAGGATTGGACTGGCCGCAAAGCATTGGTGGTCGGTGCAGGGGAGTCGGGACAGGCCTGCGCCCGTTGGCTGGTTCGCCGAGGCATGCGGGTCCGTCTTGTCGATAGTCGAGCCATCCAGATCGATTGGCAGTCGCCAATGCTTGAGGTGCACGTTGAGGCCCCGAGGCCCATGGGAGTGGATCAACTCGACGGTGTTGACCTGGTGGTGACCAGCCCTGGCCTCTCCCCACATCCCGATCGGCTCGGATCGATCTCAGAACTCATCGCTGCCTGCAGCAGGCGTGGTCTGGCGGTTGTCCAAGAGCTCGACCTATTCAACTGGGGACTCTACTTTCTCGGAATGGGACGAGGCGACCTCAAGGACAGTGGCCAACTTGAGATCGATCGTCCAAAGATTCTTGCCATTACGGGCACGAACGGGAAAACCACAACAGCGATGTTGACAGCCCATCTGCTGACCCAGGCCGGCCTGGACGTGCAACTGGCAGGCAACGTTAGCCCATCGCTCTTGGCCGCCTTAATGGATCGTGAAGACCGGGGGCTTATGCCCCAGGCTTGGGTTCTCGAGCTCTCGAGTTTTCAACTGGCTCAGGCGAAGGCCTTTCAACCCACGGCCAGTGTTGTTCTCAACCTCGAGGAAGACCACCTGGACTGGCATGCAGACCTTGAGGACTATCGGAAGTCGAAGCTACGAATCCTCGGAATGCCCCGAGTCACCGGGGTGGTCATGCTCGACCGTGATCAGGAGGAACTCGCCGAGCGGCTGCAGGAGAGGCTTCGATCGCACCAGGAGATGGTTGTTGGTTATGGCCTTGGCCCCATTCCGCCAAATGAGGTGGGGTTGGGGGTGATTCATGAGGGCCTCGACTGGATTGTTAGGCGAGCGGGCCTCGACGAGGAGGAGCCGAGCCGCTTGATGCCGGTCGGTGCTTTGCGAATTCCGGGTCCGCACAATCTTCGGAATGCGATGGCTGCGCTGGGGCTTGCACTCACGGTAACAAAGGACTTGGCCTCACTCCTCCATGGGCTCAGAAGCTATCGGGGAGAGCCACATCGACTCGAGGAGATCGCATCCATGGGTTCCGTGCGGTTCATTGACGACAGCAAGGGAACGAATGTCGATGCAACCCTGGCCGCTCTCTCTGCCTTTGACGAGCCTGTGGTGGTTATTCTTGGGGGGGATGGAAAGGGCCAGCGGTTTGAGCGCCTGGTTAACCGTGTTCACGAGAGAAGAGTTCAGGCCATTTGCATTGGCCGAGATGGACCCACGATTGCGCAGATGCTCGAGTCGAAGGGGTGCCACTGCCATCGTGCCGACTCACTCGAGGCGGCGGTCGAATTTGGCTGGACACTGGCGCAGAGTGCTGCCCAGGAATCGGGAAGTGCGGTCTTGTTGCTTAGTCCTGCGTGCGCGAGCTTTGACATGTTCACGGGCTACGCCCATCGGGCCCGTGTTTTCTCGGAAGCCGTCGCCGCATTGGCGGCAAGGGAAGGGCAACTGTGCTGAACAAGTTGGCCCAGACGATTCGTCCAGCCCCCCTGGATCGCGGCCTGTTGCTGGTCTTCTTCGGACTCTTGCTACTGGGCTTGGTCATGGTCTACTCCGCAAGCCAACCCCTGCCGGGCTCGGAGACGCCCCCCACTCTCTGGCGCCAACTTCGTGGGCATCCGATTCACCTCGGCCTCGGTCTGCTGGTCTTCTGGTTCATGCTCTCGGTTCCGATCGATCTCTGGGAGCGATACTCCGGCCTGCTGTTTGGAATTGGTATCGCACTTCTTGCCGCGGTTGCCGCCATCAAACTGATCGGTGGCGCAAGCTTCATAAAAGACGGGGCAGTTCGCGCCCTTCCACTGGGTGTCATTACGCTGCAGCCAGCCGAATTGGTCAAGCTCTTCGCCTTGGTCTACGCGGCCGCCTATGCGGTCCGACGGCAGGAGCGGATGCGTTACGAGTTGCTCAAGGGCCTGGCTCCGATCGGAAGCCTCATGGCCCTGGTCATCGCACTCCTCTTGTACCAACCCGACCTCGGCTCGACGATGGTCATTACGGCGACGGTCATGACGGTTCTGTTTCTTGGCGGAATGAGTCTGCGAGTGGTTTTTCCATTGGGGTTGCTCCTGATCGGGTTCTTTGCGGCCATGGTCTACTTAACGCCTTGGCGACTGGGCCGTCTGATGTCCTACTTGACCCCCTGCGACCCAACCCACGTTGCATCGACCGGTTATCAACTCTGTGGGGCACTCATCGCATTCGGTCATGGTGGCTTCTTCGGGTCGGGTCTTGGCACCGGAATCGCAAAGATGGGGCACCTCCCACTGCCCCATACAGACTTCATCTTCGCGGTGATTGGTGAGGAGCTCGGGTTCGTTGGCGTGATGGTGGTCCTGCTGGCATTTGCCTATCTTGTCCGCAGGGCCATTGAGGTGGGCCGCCAGGCGATGAGTCAGGAACGCCTATTCGCTGGGCTCGTGGCCCAGGGTATCGGAGTCTGGATTGGCATTCAGACTTTCATTCATGCAGGCGTCAACACAGGGCTGTTGCCCACGAAGGGATTGACACTTCCTTTCATTAGCCACGGTGGAAGCTCCATGCTTGTGGTCTGTCTGGCCATGGGCGTCCTGGTCCGAATAGACATGGAAAATC